>NZ_JRNX01000672.1 GCF_000786645.1 Halobacillus sp. BBL2006 | reverse complement strand
ATGAGTGGTGTACTGGCTGGTCTGCCTTTGTTCACGACTGCTTATGGTGATGTGTCGTTATCGAAACGCCCGATGGATCGCGTGGTTCATCCTTTGAGGGATATGGGGGCAACCATCTCAGGACGTAAAGATGCTTCTTTGTTGCCTTTATCTTTCAATGGCACTCCATTGAATGGAACGAAACATACCCTTAAGGTAAGAAGCGCACAGGTGAAATCTGCTCTAATATTAGCAGGTTTACTTGCTGAAGGTGAAACGACTGTTGTGGAGAAGGGGCAGACAAGAAACCATACAGAAATGCTTCTGCCTCAGTTCGGAATCGATCTGGATGTGGAAGGGTCGACCATCACTATTCAAGGTGGACAGAAATTAAAAGCCTGTGATGTGAAGGTTCCCGGGGATATTTCTTCAGCTGCTTTCTTCATTGTTGCAGCTGCTCTCACACCAGACAGTTCGTTGACAATTAAAGACGTCGGTCTTAATCCAACCCGTGATGGAATCATTCATGTGATTAAACGTATGGGGGGAACGATAGAGACCAATATCCACACTTACGTCGGTGATGAACCCATAGGCGATGTTCACGTTAAAACAAGTTCGCTGAAGGGGATTACAATTGAGGGAGATATGATCCCTAATGTGATTGACGAAATCCCAATTATTGCTCTTGCCGCTACCCAAGCGGAAGGGAGAACGATTATTAAAGACGCAGAAGAGTTAAGGTATAAAGAAACAGATCGAATCTCAGCGGTGGTTGATAATTTGAGGCAACTCGGGGCAAACGTAGAAGCGCGTGAAGATGGAATAATTATTCACGGGCCAACACCTATCGCTGGAGGAACTGTGGATTCATACGGAGATCATAGGATTGGAATGATGGGAGCCGTAGCCTCCTTGATCAGTGAATCCTCTGTAACCATTCTTGATAAAGATTGCATTAACATTTCGTATCCTTCATTTTTTTCTCATTTAAATGAAGTCTTAAAGTAAATAAACTTCATAGTTTTGTAATAGCTCTCATACGATATAAAAAGCCTATTGGAGGTCACTATCGTATGGGAGCTTATTGGTTTAGGGACACGGAAGGAATTAAGCGGGAAGTATCAGTTTGTGGAGAAAAGTTTGTCAGGGATCGAGTAGGGGATGCTCTTTATAGGTTCATGGATACGACAGGGTTTTATGTAACCCCCGGTCATATTATGATTGATAGTAAAGATCCTCTTGAAGACGCTGATTCATTAATTCTGAAATCTGAAGAATACATAAAAAGAGGATGCACCTTGTTATTGATTCAACACCTAGTGACTAGCATACGCCACTATCGAGAGCTATATGACTTTTTTTTAGAAAAATTGAGAGGGATCTCTGTAGATTACATGATCCTTCCAGTCATAGAAGCAAAGGTAGTCCAACCAGAAATGGTACGCTTTTTCTCTCGAAGAGGCTGTCCCTTTTTATGTATTGTTGTTAAATCGGAAGCAGAATTAGTTGAAGTCAAATGGGAGTGGTTGGTGCAGGCTCAATCTCATAAACGTATTCCTTTGACATTAATCGTCAAAGATCAAAAAAACACGTCAAACAACTACCTGGAAATGTGGTCTTCACTTTGCAAACAGTATGGTATCATAGGATTAACGGATTTGCAGGACGATGAAATGGTTACTGCACAGAATTTAAAGGATAGTGGGATCTTCCCTCGTAAGGGAGGTTTCTTGCCAGGTGGTCAAGCTGATTATAACTTATATTCTGTCGATGAGACCCTTACGTTTGATGAACAGGGTAATTTCCGATATCATAATTCTGTTCCGAAAGTAACAGTCATGAACGGAAGTATCAAACAGGTCAATCAGAATGTTATGGATCATGAACCTGGTTCACATATAAAAGTGAAAATCCACAAGCATTTTGTGTAGTAAGGAAAGGATGTCATCATGGAGGAAATACAAAAAGCTGTCCGTCTCATGGAAGAACATAAAACGGAAGAAGCAATCAACACTCTTACAACGTATCTACCAGAGGCTGATGAGGAGGAGCGTTTTACCATTGCTGAACTCTATATTCAATGGGGAATGCTTGAAGAAGCGAAATTGGTTCTTCATGAACTGATTCAACGGTATCCGAAAGAACAGGAATTGAAAGTGATGATGGCAGAGATCCATATTGATTTGGATGAAGATGATGAGGCAATTGAACTGTTGAATCAGTTTGGGCCGGAAGATGAAGACTATTTGCAAGCTCTTGTTCAATTGGCAGATCTTTATCAAGCTCAAGGTCTTTATGAAGTAGCAGAGCAAAAGCTGCTGACAGCTAAGCAAGTCGAACCCAATTCAGCCATTATTGATTTTGCCCTTGGAGAGTTGGCGTTTTCAAATGGGGAATATATGAAGAGTGTTCCGTATTATGAAAATGCTATGCACCATCAGCCGGTCATCGGTGATATTGAAGTAGCGACGAGGCTAGCTGAAGCTTATGCGGCGAATGGAGAATTTGAGAAATCTCTCGATTACTTTCAAAAAGTGGAAGAAGATAATCCGGATGTAATGTTCCGTTACGGATTTGTGGCCTTCCAAGCAAACAGAAATGATATTGCGATCAAGGTATGGGAAGAACTTATTGAAAAAGATCCTTATTTCCAATCCGTTTATCCTCATCTGGCTCAAGCATATGATTCTGAGGGAATGCCAAATGAAGCCTACAAAATGGCAAAGAAAGGTCTTGAGAAGGATGAGTTCAATAAAGAGCTCTATCACCTGGCAGGCACCCTTTCTCATAGACAGGGGAACAAGGAAGAAGGCTATAGGCTGATGAGAGAGGCTGTGGCTCTTGATCCGGGCTACAAGGAAGCCGTGTTATTCTTAATCGAAAATTATAAAGAAGATGCAGATTTTGAAGCGATTATCGAGCTGATTAATCAGCTTATATCATTCGGTGAAGAAGATCCGAATTATTTATGGGAACTTGCTCAAGCCTATGAGGAAGAAGAACAATTTAAAGAAGCTTATGAACAGTATAAGCAAGCCTATCCATCCTTAAAGGAAGACACAGACTTCTTGAAATCATACGGATATTTCCTAGTAGAGGAAGGTCATATGAAAGAAGCTCAACAAGTCTTTGGAGAATATTTGTCGATCGACCCTACGGACACAGAAGTTGAGGACTTTGTAGAGAGGCTGAAGGAACAAGACGATTAATAAGGGCGCAGGAGGGGCGCATATGCAAACACCTATTTCTGTCAATGAGAAAAAGGATTTTGTCCGCTGGTTCTTGAATCATTACCAATTAAAGAAGAGAGAAAGTGTATGGATTCTCAATTATTTAATGAATCATGAATCTTTATTATCAAGTGTGCATTTTGTTCAGGAGGTCAAATTCTGTCCTCGTGGAATGGAAATCAGTGCTCAAGGGGTTTCTGATCCACCCTTCCGTTTTTACAAAGGTCAGGTCATGACTAATGACGCAGAGAAATCATTCCATGACCTCCGAATGAATCAAGATGAGCCTGTGTATATTCAAATGAATTTTGATAAGGCCCAACAATGTTCCAAGTATGCTCTGGTATTAGAAGAAAACCCCTACCTACCTAAAGATTATTATTTGAATGAACGTGACAAAAGCGAAGCCGATCGACTCTTATCTCACAGCTTGTTGAAGCATAGGCAAAGACAGATAGAAAATAAGATTGATGAAGCTCTCATTCATGGAAAACGGGAGGAATTCAAAGACTTATGTGAAGCACTAACTAAGGTGAAGCATGAGCTGAAAGCGTTCGTATAAACCACTATTAAACAATCAGGAGCATCTGAGGATGTTTCCTGATTTTTATTTTTTCGAAATTTTAGTACAATGAAAAGTAGGAAAGAAAGGAATGTATGAATTATGCGTTGGATAAAAGCAGATACTACTAAATACTTACCAGAAAAAGAATACATCGACACTGTACTTATACCTTTGATCCCATTTGATCCAGCTGATAATCAGCAAATGGCCAAGCAAGCGTTTCAAAGGGAGTTAAACCAAGTCTTCACATCTCTAATCGAGAAAGAATACAAAGGCCGGGTATTTTTATCTCCTGAATATTATTATTTGAATGATCGAGTTAGCGATGAGGTGGAGAGACTCAATCGTTGGGTAGAACAATTTAACAAGCAGCCATTTGAACATGTTTTCTTATTTACATTTGATCCTAAATGGAAAAAATACGAAAAAGATTTAGCTGGACAGCTTCTTTGGGTGCCTGGTATGCAGTCAGGTAATATCCAGTCAACAGAAACGCAATCTTTTGTAAAAGAACAAGCCCATCAAATCAGTGAATTCATCCAGGCTTTTTGGTGATCCTAAAAGTTACGACAAGGTTTGATAATTTATTGACCGGGCTTGAAGATTGCGCTATCATGGTAATGTCCTAGTAAACTGTGTGTAAACAATCCATGTCGCATGGATTACAGCATAGAGGGGGGAAAAGAATGAGTGATAAAAAACGAGTATCCCGTCGCCAATTTTTAAACTACACACTGACTGGTGTAGGCGGTTTCATGGCTGCTGGAATGCTTGCTCCGATGGTTCGATTTGCGATCGACCCCGTTTTGCAGAAGCGAGAGGGCGGCGATTTAAAATCCGTTGTTTCTGTTGATGAGCTTACGAATGAACCGCAACGTGTCGAATGGACGATTGATCAGGTAGATGCCTGGTATGAGTCTGAAGTTCAAAAAACGGCATGGGTGTACAAGGACGAAAATGGCGACATTGTTGCCCTTTCACCGATTTGTACTCACTTGGGCTGTACAGTAGACTGGAGTTCAAATGAAGAATATCCAAATCAATTCTACTGCCCATGCCATGGTGGACGCTACACGAAAGATGGTGTGAACGTTCCTGGAACACCACCAACAGCACCACTACCTATTTATAAGCACGAAGTAAAAGATGGCATGCTATATCTTGGTGATGCAGAATCTAGAAAGGGGGCGTAGATCATGCTGCAAAGAATTTATGACTGGGTGGACGAGCGTGTCGATATTACCCCTTTATGGCGTGATATCGCCGATCACGAAGTGCCTGAACATGTTAACCCAGCCCACCATTTTTCAGCTTTTGTTTATTGTTTCGGTGGATTGACCTTTTTTATAACGGTCATCCAAATCTTATCCGGTATGTTTTTAACCATGTATTACGTGCCAGATATCGAGAATGCCTGGAAATCTGTTTACTATTTACAAAGAGAGGTAGCATACGGCCAAATCGTCCGTGGAATGCACCACTGGGGCGCAAGTTTAGTTATCGTAATGTTATTTCTACATACATTACGGGTATTCTTCCAAGGCGCGTATAAGAAGCCACGTGAACTGAACTGGGTAATTGGAGTATTATTGTTCTTTGTCATGTTAGGTCTTGGTTTCACAGGATACCTGTTACCTTGGGATAATAAGGCATATTTCGCCACACAAGTTGGTCTTGAGATTGCCGCAGCAACTCCATTCGTCGGAGATGAAATACGGACCTTACTTGCAGGTGATCCATCAATCGTAGGAGCGCAAACGCTGACACGATTCTTTGCAATCCACGTGTTCTTCTTGCCGGCTGCATTGTTTGGATTGATGGCGTTTCACTTTATCTTAATCCGTAAACAAGGTATTTCCGGTCCACTATAAAGTGTAAGTTAAAAAAGGAGGGAAAGCTGTGCATAGGGGAAAAGGGATGAAGTTCGTCGGTGATTCACGTGTCACTGCTGAACAAAAAGCCAATTTACCAAAAGACTACTCGGAATATCCGGGTCGTACGGAAGCCTTCTGGCCGAACTTCTTATTGAAAGAATGGCTTGTAGGATCTGTGTTTTTAATCGGTTTCTTAATCTTGACTGCTGCTCACCCATCACCGCTTGAGCAACAGGCGGATCCGACTAACGCGGGTTATATTCCGTTGCCTGACTGGTATTTCTTATTTTTATACCAATTTCTAAAATATGAGTTTGCCGGTGGAGAATTCATCGTTCTCGGTGCAATCGTCATGCCTGGACTAGCTTTCGGTGCTTTATTGCTTGCTCCATTCTTGGATCGCGGCCCAGAACGTCGACCGCATAAACGTCCGATTGCTGTAGGACTAATGATTCTCGGTTTCTTGGCAACATTCGTCTTGACTTATGAATCTGTTCAACACGCGGATTACGAACACCGTGCAGAGAAATACGGTGTTAACATTGAAGCAGTGGAATCAGAAATCGATAAAGAAGCACCTGGTTACGCAATCTATGAAGCGAACTGTTTAAGTTGTCACGGAGACGCTCTCCAAGGACAAGGAAGTTATCCATCACTTATCGATACGGAGAAATCCGTTGAAGAAATCAAAAAAATCGCTGTTAATGGTATCGGACAGATGCCTGCAGGAGTGTTTGGTGGATCTGATGAAGAACTACAGCAACTGGCTGAATTCATCAAGAGCGCGGGTTCTGGTGGAGGAAGCGAAGGCGGTTCTTCTGAAGGTGGCTCTGAAGAGGGTGGATCTTCTGGAGGCGAAGGTTCAGGACAAGATTCTGGATCTGGAGAGAACTCTGATTCTGGACAAGACTCTGGATCTGGAGAGAACTCTGACTCTGGCCAAGATTCTGGATCTGGAGAGAACTCTGACTCTAGTCAAGACTCTGGTTCTGAAGAATAAAATATCATAAGAAAGATAAGAAGCCGTGCTCAAGGAGCGCGGCTTGTCTTTTATAGGAGGAAGACAAAATGAGAAGTATGATCTCCTACATACTTACCAATCAGGCATTTTTAATTGTATTATTTTTTGTTAATCTTTTCGGAACGATTTATGGATATATTTGGTATGAATCGCAACTATCTATAACAGAACCGATCTTTCTTATTTTTGTACCTGATAGTCCAACTGCCAGTTTGTTTTTTACTATTTTCCTGGGGTTTTTAATTTTTAATAAAAATGCTCCGTATATTGAAGCTTTGGCGATCATTACTCTTTTCAAATACGGCGTTTGGGCGGTTGTAATGAATGGATTAACTTTTATTGAGTACGGAAGTCTGCCATGGACGGGGTATATGTTGATTATTTCTCATGGTGCCATGGCCATTCAAGGTCTTCTCTATGCCCCATATTACACAATCCGTCTTAAGCATATCGCAGTTGCAGCTATATGGACGCTTCATAATGACGTCATAGACTATGTGTTTGGGCAGATGCCTGTTTATCCAGCAATTGTCCAGTATATGGATCAAATCGGCTATTTCACATTTTGGTTAAGTATTCTCAGCATCGGGATCGCCTATTTTCTTACTAGAAATAATGATCTTCGGTCTAAACACTCCGCTTCCCACATAGAATCTCTGTAAGACATTTTACGAGAGGGGAGAAGTGGAATGGGACGGGCTATCCTGATGATCCTTTGTTCCGTTTTGTTCGCGCTTACGCCGATCAATCATCATGGGAAAATGGAAATCCATGCTTCACAAGAGTGGGATGCTTTTACAGTTCAATTTAAATATTTAGTCTCAGATGATAAATACGAACTGGCTGAGCGAATGCTGAATAACAGACTTCCTCAGATGGAACAATATGTGGAGACACTAACTCGAGAACAAAGGCAGATGTGGCAGACCTTAGTGATGCCTCTGACGACTGGTTCAACCGAAGACTTCAAAAGAGATTCTGAACGTTTCATTACATTTATGGAAGCAGTAACGGATGATGACCCAGCTGTGTTTACGGAACAGGCACTTTCAGAACT
>NZ_JRNX01000671.1 GCF_000786645.1 Halobacillus sp. BBL2006 | reverse complement strand
TATGGGTGTCAGTATTTTAATCGGCAGCTTCATTGGAGGCTATGGATCAAGATTTATGTCAGAGGACGGCATCAACATTGTTTACGGTACCTTGGCTTTGATCGCAACCATTATGATGTTCGTACCTAAAAAAGGTTTAGACGACCAGGCACTGGATGAAGTCAAATTCAATCGCTGGCTTGCAGCTTCCCTCGCCCTCATCGTAGGTGTAGGAGCAGGAATTGTAGGAGCAGCAGGAGCCTTTCTACTCGTACCAATCATGCTTGTTGTTTTAAAAATACCAACGCGCATGACGATCGCTTCTTCTCTTGCCATTACGCTAATTTCTTCAATTGGAGCAACGGTAGGTAAAGTGACGACTGGACAGGTCGAATACTTGCCAGCAGCTATTATGGTTATTGCAAGCTTGATTGCTGCTCCACTAGGTGCTATGGCAGGTAAAAAGGTCAACACAAAAGTGCTTCAAACCATCTTAGCTTTGCTTATTTTAGCAACAACAATCAAAGTATGGTCCGACATATTTTAAGACTAAAAAGCAGATGTCCGAATGCAGGGACATCTGCTTTTTACTGTGCAATAAGAAAGCCTGATAGTATTAGCAACCACCTTTATAATTCACTCTGAAGGTTTAAAGAGAGATTTAAAAAATCCCTTCCAGCCCTTTTTTTGAGGACTTTCCTTCTTAGGTGCTTCGATCGTTTCAACATGGATATTTTCAATTTCTATGGGATAATCCACTGCCAAAATCGCACCAAGGTCTGTGTCGGTCTCTTGATTGGATACCGCAGTACAATGAATATCATTTTGATCCGCTAATTGGTTATATGGCTTACGAAATCGATAGCTGATTTTACCGTTCAATAACAGCTGTGAATCCTTATGTTCTTTCATTTTTTGAGACATTTCATCAAGTCCTTTTTCCTGCATTACTTGGGATTTTGTTAACGCAAGCACAACTCGCTCACGGAGAGTTCCCAGATATCTTCGACGCTCCAATGGCTTTGTTTGCCTGCTTCCATAAATCCCTTCTTGTAAATAATCTTCCACATTTGGTTTCTTCATCATTCCACCTCAATCTAATCTGCTTCTATTATTCACATCTTACACTCTTATATCCTTGAAAAAACATCCTGAGGTTCATGGACTTTTTCCCTTAGTTTAAAGGTGATTATCTTTAGATAATAAAGAAAGCTTGTAGAAAACACAGAGTTTCTCTACAAGCTAAAGGCTGTCTCACTCAAGAGACAGCCTTTGTTATCAATCATTTTTATTTTGTTTACCTTCTGTGTCGACCATTTCAGTTTCGTCCAAGTAACGTAAGAGGTCACCATAGATGACAGAGTCCGAAACGCTCAACTCTTCCTGAGCCGCATCAAAACCTGAATCACATGACTTCGCTTCTACCTCTTCACCTGTTTCTCTGTCATAACATACACCTTGTATACCAACGTATTCTTCGCTGGCAAAGTCACCATCACGAGTAATCATAAGCTCACGGCGATCTTTGTCCAACAAATCATGTCCAAATTGTACAGGGTTAGGGTCTTCAATCCCCAACAAGTTAGTCAACGTAGGTCGAAGATCAATCTGACCACCTACTGTATGATTTTTCTCTCCTTCAATACCTTTACCATAAATAAGAAGAGGGACACGCTGCAATTGGAACTGCTCATAATCGTTGATGTCTTTGCCAAGGTATTCACCCATCGCTTGCTGGTGATTTTCAGAGATACCGAAGTGATCTCCATAAATCACAAGAATCGTGTTGTCATATAGTTCAGATTGCTTGAATTCTTCTACAAACTGTTTCAAGGCTTCATCCTGGTAACGAATCGTTTGGAAATAACGATTTAACGTACCACTGGACGTCTCCCCTTCTTCTATTAATTTTTTATCTTCAGGCAGTGAGAACGGATAGTGGTTCGTCAGCGTGATCAGTTTAGAGTAAAATGGTTTATCCATCTCTTTCATCTTATCCAAAGAATCAGAGAAGAAGTATTCATCTAAATAACCCCATCCATGGGACTTTTCAGGAGTAACTTCGTAATCTTCCTTCGAAAAGAAATCATCGTACCCTAGAGAATCATACATGACGTTTCGGTTCCAGAAAGTCTTGTCATTAGCGTGCATCACATTTGTGAAATAGCCGTTTTCACTTAAAAGCGATGGCAATCCTTCATACTCATTACCAGAGTGTGTAAAGAAAACTGCGCCACGGTTCAACGGGTACATTGAGTTAGCAAGAAGGAACTCAGAATCAGACGTTCGCCCTTGCTTGACTTGGTGATAGAAGTTATCAAAATAGATGCCTTCCTCCTTCAAGTCATTAAAATAGGGGGTCAATTCTTGCTCATGCAATGTATTATCAACAACGAAAGTTTGGGTGCTTTCCATAGAGATAGCAATAACGTTTTTACCTTCAGCCACGCCCTCAAGGCGGTTACTGTCTTCTTGTTTATTCTCATTCATATAGTTAATGACAGGCACAAGTTCGTTACTATCTGCTAACGTTTTCTTCATTTCCGTTTTACCTTGCAAGACCGCATCATAGACGTGATAGTTAATGAGGCCGATGTATTTGACGAGCATATTCCGGTCGAACGTTCGCTCAAGAAGATCCGTACGCTCTTGCTCTGCCCATTGTAGGTTAATCATGAACAAGGGAATTGCAATGATTGCTAAAATCACGCCTTCACGTCGTTTCGGAGTGAATTTAGATAAGCGTTCAGGTTTTAGATAGAACAGTAAAAATGCAGCAATCAGCACGTCCACAAATAGAAGGAGGTCACTGAAATCCAAAATCGTCTGGATACTACTTCCCATCCCGGCCAAGTTAGCCACCTGGTTCAACATAGGAATAGTGATGAAATCATTGTACTCACGGTAGAATAGAATGTTTACATAAAGAAGCAGCGACCCGAGAATATAGGAAACTAACATTCCCCTCCGTCCACCAAGCAATATTCCTATACCGAATATTAGGAATATACTACTCAATGGATTGAATGCTAGAATGCTAGCTTCATTAGCGTTTTCAACATTCAATGAAAAGATATTACTTTGTATATAAGACATTTTAAGCCAAAACATTCCGATGACAACGGCATAAGCTATCAATTTGAATGCAGTGTTTTTATTAAAATATTTATTTTTTGTAAACATTGTAAAACCTCCGTTAAATTTTACATTACCCCATTTTACACCATCTGAACAGCTTTTTGTACCAAAATTTTATAGTTTAACACTTACGCCACATTTGTAATAGCCGTATCAAAGGTTTGTAAAGAAAAAATAAACAA
>NZ_JRNX01000670.1 GCF_000786645.1 Halobacillus sp. BBL2006 | reverse complement strand
TTTTGCAGGATTTCACCCGTATCCATAGGAACGCGCTCTAAAGTAAGGTTATATTTTTCTTTAAGTTTAGGGCTGACCCATTCATCCATGTACTGGTTGATGCCTTCATCGCCGCCCCACATAAATATACGGACTTTTGTATTTTCAGCTTTCGATTCAATATTAGCCCAGGATTTCTTCGTGACACTTGAAAAATTTTGTTTCTCTTTTTCATCGGATCCGCAAGCTGCTAGTAGGAACATTAAAATGACTATCATTAAGTATAAAACTTTTCTCAAATGGGATTCCCCCTCATGTATGTCTATTTTACGACTACCCTAATCGATCTACTGTAATCTATCATACAAACATTCGTGTCGATTGGGAAATGATAGACAACAGAAATAGCGCATAAGAGCAAGGTGAATTGGGAATAGAAACGTAGATGAGGAAGGAGCGAGTTTAATGATTTATGAACAGTTTTCAAAGCCTAAAGGAATCATAGGAAAGTGCGTGGGATGGTTCATGGTGCAAGAGAACTATATGTTGAACGAATGGACGCTGTCTTTTCTTAATTTGGAAGAGAAGAATCGTATTTTAGAAATCGGCTTCGGTCCCGGGGAAGCCTTAAAAAAAGCAGCGAAGTACGAAGGTGTGGAGCTTTTTGGTATCGATCCGTCTGAGGAAATGGTAGAAACGACGCTGAGAAGGCTACATAAGGAATCTGCCCCTAAGCAAATTTGCTTGATGCATGGAGAAGCGAATGAATTGGAAAAATTCCAGCAGCCATTAGACAAAATATATGCAATTAATAATGTTACCTTTTGGGAAGAACCAGTCAGAACGCTCTCTCATTTACGTTCTTTGTTAAGAGAGGGAGGGAAGATCGCCTTGACGCTCTGTCCCCATGAAGAGGGAGCGGATGATGACACGACAGAAGTTTTGGGCGGGCAGCTACGAACGCTTTTACACGATGCTGGTTTTCAACATATCGAAGTTTTCATTAAACCGACGAATCCGAATGATTCGGTATGTGCAGTCGCGATGAATTAGTAAAGTCTTTGTGTGTAGCTTTCATTTAGAGCTTCCTGAACTTTGGCTTCATCAAGGTCGTCCAGCTTCGCATGAGAGGCCATCATTTTAGCTGGATTTGATACTCGGCTAACATCAGGCCACTGCTCCGGATGCCAAAGATGGGAGCGTTTTAAAGCTTTAGCGCAATGAATATAGCACTCATCAACAGTGATGAGGATACCGACGTTGGGCACGTGACCTTTTTCTTCCATCTTTTGCATGAGAGAGGGGTCTTTGATGATCTGTGCGCTTCCATTAATGCGAAGGGTTTCATCCAAGCCAGGGATCATGAACAATAGCCCGATTTTCGGATTTTCGATCAAATTTCTCATAGAATCCATCCGTTTGTTACCCATACGCTCCGGTAGTACCAGATTTTTCGCGTCCAAGATATGGACAAAACCTGGCCCGTCACCTCTTGGTGAACTGTCGCATGATCCGTCGGCACTGGATGTGCTTATAACGGCGAAAGGGGAATGGCGCAGAAAAGTTTTGCTATGCTCATCAAGATGATGGATGACTTTATTTGCGGCTAGACGGCCAGGGGTTCCTTGCAGCTGCTCCAGTTCGTCAACTGTTGAGACGGTTTGATAGGAATTTTTCATGACGATTGACACTCCTTTATTGTGCTAGGATAAAGATAAGAAGGGGGAATACATATGAACTCATTGAAAAAAGAAGAAAGAGAATATGTAATTGGCCGCGTTCAGGAATACTTTGAACTAGAAAGGGATGAGCAAATTGGAGAGCTCGCTGCAGATCAACTCGTGCAATATATGGTCGAGGAGCTTGGCCCTTTTCTATACAATAAGGCCATTCAAGACTCGAGGCAAATGGTAGAACAAAAAGTGATGAATTTAGATGAAGATTTGCTTTCCCTGGAAAGACCTGCAGGCCGTCCGAAAAGATGATTCTATCCTAAATAACGAATCCTCCGTTGTAAAGCTTTCAAGGCGGAGGGTATTATCTATAGTCCCATCCTCAAACTTTCAGGAATCCTAAGACTTATACGTAAATATAAAAAGCCGTCAATGGCACTTGACGGCTTTTTTGCTTAAGTTGTTTCTGTCTGGCGTAATTGAAAGGCATCGGATAGAAGCTCGTAGGATTTCAAACGATCCTCAAATGGAGTCGCGATCGTATTCACAATAATTTCGTCGACGTGATACATCTGGGCCAATTCTTCTATTTCTGCTTTCACTTTTTCTACAGATCCTACGATCATACGGTTTCTGTTATCTTGGACGCGCTGTTCTTCAAAGAGGGAGTAAGGATAATTGATTGCTTCTTCCGGAGTCGGGAAGTGGGTTCGCTTTCCGCCTTGCTCAATCTTCAATAAAGCTAGATCTAAGCTCGATGCTAAATATTCCGCGTGTTCGTCTGAATCGGCACAGACGACAAAAATCGAAACATTGACCTTCGGTTCACTCTGCTGCATGGATGGAGTGAAATAATTGAGGTAACGCTCAACCGCCTTTGTTCCCCCTCGTCCATTGATAAAGTGGGCGAACGAATAAGAGGCACCAAGGTCAGCGGCTAAACGGGCACTTGTCCCACTTGATCCCAACATCCAGATCGGAGGAGAAGTCTCTCCTCTAGGTGTAGCATAAATGTCCATTCCATGAGGATCCTGACCGTGTAGATACGCCATCAATTCTTCAATCTTGCCAGGGTATCCTTCGACATTCGGCATTTTCCCGCTGTTCAGTGCAAGGTTGACATTTGGCATCCCGCCAGGTGCCCGTCCAACACCTAAATCGATACGATTCGGGTGGAGAGCTTCAAGCACCCTGAAGGATTCTGCCACTTTATAAGAGCTGTAGTGGGGGAGGAGGACTCCACCAGTACCTATGCGGATATTTTCGGTGTGGGCGGCTAAGTGAGCAGCCAGGATTTCAGGAGACGAACCGGCCAAGGTCTCTGTACTATGGTGTTCGGACACCCAAAATCGGTGATAACCTAATCTGTCTGTCCACTTTGCAAGTTCAGTCGTCTGTTGAAGGGCTTCGTGAGGATTCATCCCAGTTAAAATGGGGGATTGGTCCAGTACGCTTAATTTCATTTTTTCTTCCCCCTTACATTTAAAGTCTTTCATTTATTCTATCGTCCCATGTGATTTAATCATATGCAAATATATGATTCTCCCAAATTCAAAAAAGGGTGTTCCTCTTGTAATAAGGAGGAACACCCTTTTCCATTTTCAGTGTCTGTGATTAGCTGCCTTACACTTTCATTGTTAGCGAGCTAACAGACCGAGTAGTCCGTACGTCTTAAGGGTTTCCTCATCAACATCGATGATATCCTGAAAAGATAAATCGCGCAGTTTGATTGGAGTGATAAAGGGAACTTGGCGCCTAAATTCATCTTTAGGCTGGTAAGCGAGCCATTCTCCCTCTGTCAGTCCTTCCTGAATCTCGATGAGACCATTTTCCGAAACACCTGTTTTAACAGCACGACGTTCTAAGTGTCCTTCACTATTCATAACCCACGCATAGAGGTTTTTCTCAGTGATCAGAAGGTCTTCCAAAACCGTAACGACGCCAAGTGCTTCATCTGTGATAATATCTACATCTGCGTGATAACCTGGGAGCAGTTGTTCATCAGCTTCCTCAATAGATACTTCAAACGGGTAATAACTAGAGCGGTGAACTTCCACTTCTTCCGGGAAGCTATCGATGGAGGATAAGGTGCCTTCTAATTCAAGATTCAGGTCAGTGACGTCAATGCGTGCACCCATATCTTCTTCTACTAACTTGCGTTCGTCCTCATTAAATTTTCCTTTTATTCGCAGATTCGTAGATTTTAATGTGAGAATGGGATCGTTTAGCTCTTCCGATAGATCAGTGACTGTGCCGGAGAAAGAGCTTGTAACCGTAATGGTTTGTCCTGCCTCTTGCAGTTGATCCAGTTGATCCTGGACAATTTCCAGCATCGCTTCTTTCTTAGTCAATTCCGACTCTTGTTCAGCTAGTTTGGCTTCCTTTTGAAATTCTGTCTCTACATACTCCGGAGGGTCATTTGAATTGCTCGTACTTGTATCATCCGAATTGTTGAAAAAGGAACTACTATTGTCGCTTTCGGGTTCAGGGACATCATAATTCTCTATTTCGTTTATGTAATCCTCAATGGCACCGATCTCCTCTTCTAATCGATCGACTTCCCCTTCGAGCTTGATCTCCTGCTGTTCATAATTTAAAACTTCGTAGGTGTACAAGTCATCTCCTTCATTGATGGTTTGGTTCTCCTCAACAAGAAATTCTTGAAATGCACCGACTTCCTGACTGAAATAGACCTCTTTTGATTCTTCCGCTGCGAAAACTCCTTCAGAATCAAGAGTTTCAAATAAATCATAGGTAATCGCCTGTGACCACTCGTTGATGTAGGATTTACGGTCGACCTTCTCATGATCCTCATCAAAGTAAATAAGGAATGCATTTGCTGCTACAAGGGCTATGATAGCCAGACCGATAATTCTGCCTTTATAGTTCTTCTTTTTCATTTAGGATACACACCTTTTTTCTTACTTGATGATTTGAATAAGAAACAGATCGTAATAGGATAACGCTGCTGTTCCTGCCCATAAGAGAATGTGCCAAAAGATGACTCCGGTCCAAATCCATCCTTTTTTTGTCGTCGACAACCAGGAGATGCATTTTACCTGGTACCAGATGATAAACAGTTGAAAGATGGAAATCGCTCCAAAGAAGTAAATCACCCAGTCAAGCTCTGTTATGTATGAGGTAATGACTCCAAGCGAAAATGGAGATACATACCAGTCAATCCCTGCATAGACCATTAAAGGAATCCAAGTCATGCGCTCGATCAGCATGATCAACAATACGTTCATTTGGATGATGAGCAACCTTTTATATGAAGCGTTATTGAATAGCCAATAGAAAAAAGAAGATATAAACAGAATAAACAGGAACACAATAAGAGCATAAGCAGCTCTTCCTATCAAAAACCATGTTTTCGTGAATTCGTATTCTACTCGGTTCAAGGCGGTCATGTTTGTTGAGATAGCTTCAGAACCTAATCCGAGCCACGCTGTCCAGCTGTATGTAAGGATCGTTAATACGAGTAACAAGAATAATAGATTCCATACATTCTTTATTCTTTCCGCCTCGTTTAACTTGAATAGATGATCATCACGGCGGAAAAACAGTTTGATCAAATTAACGGAATATGTCATGAAGTCCATCCTTTTTATATGTAGTTCGATTGGGTGAAGTAGTTCGTTTTGTGGAATACATCTTCTTAATAGAGGAGGAATACCACGAAAAAAGTACACTTGATTTAAATTATGTGTCTATTCTCTATTCATTTTAACTGAATTTGTCGTACCTTGCTATAACATCATTGAAATTATTGGAAAAGCAATCGGGCAGAAGGATAAATAATAGACTCTGTTAACTCTTTATAGTGAGTTCTATTTTTATGTAAGACCATGCTGGTGGCATTTAGATATAAAAATAGTCGTTCTCATAGTAAAGATCTGCTTTTCTTATTACAATAAAGCTCCCGATTGTTGAAGACTCAGTTTCGAGACTTTTTATGTTTCCGTTGACTTGGATAGAAAAATGAGGTCCGGGAAATCACTCGCTTTCCATGGGCATGTGGTG
>NZ_JRNX01000669.1 GCF_000786645.1 Halobacillus sp. BBL2006 | reverse complement strand
TGATTTTTCTGCTTATGACGCGAGTGTCTGGGCGTTACAGCTAGACGAGTCCTTCCCCAACGACCCTAAAACTACATAAACATATCGAAACTGAGTCTTCCGCAATCCTGCATGTTTGTGGAACAACTTTTTCATAGAAGAAGAACTGTTACTTCAATTTACACCGTCATCTTCAAAGGAATGCTATGGTTCTATCTAGAATAATGGTAAGATATCAGTTGGTTTGTTTTTTAACCAAGATTATATATAGAAAGGAAGTTTCATAACGATGAGTACTGACATGAAGCTTCAAGAGCTATCCCCGTCGTATGATCCGTGAGAAACATTTATGGATGTAAAAGAACATGGAGAGATGACACTTTCCAATATCGAATTCACGACCACGACTCTATGTAATATGAGGTGTGAACACTGCGCTGTCGGATATACTTTGCAGGATAAAGATCCAGCCGCTTTGCCGATGGAATTGATTTTAATAAGACTTGATGAAATTCCTCATCTTCGTACGCTGAGTATCACTGGCGGCGAGCCGATGATGTCCAGAAAATCTGTAGAGCAATATGTCGTGCCTCTGCTTAAATACGCCCACGAACGTGGAGTCCGTACACAAATCAACTCAAACTTGACTTTACCATACAAACGTTACCTTCCGATCATCCCCTACCTCGATGTTTTACATATTTCACACAACTGGGGAACAATCGATGAATTCGCCCATACCGGATTTGCTCGTATGGAACGAAAACCTTCAGAAGATAACCGTAAGATGTTTTTCGACCGCATGGTAGAAAATTCACAACGCCTTTCAGCAGAAGGCGTGATGGTTTCAGCAGAAACGATGTTGAACCGAAGAACCTTCCCTTACCTTGAAGAAATTCATGACCATGTAAGAGAGATGAAGTGTGCGAGGCATGAAATTCATCCCATGTATCCGGTTGATTTTGCCAGTTCCCTGGAAACTCTAGATCTAAAACAGATGCGAGAAGGAATCAACCGCTTACTCGATCACCGTGATCAAGACTTGTGGATGCTGTTCGGTACACTGCCTTACTATCCTTGTAGTTCGTCACAGGATGACTTGGATATGCTGAAACGATTGTATAAGGAGAAAAACGTGACCGTAAGAAACGACCCTGATGGACGTTCCCGTTTGAACGTAAACATCTTCAGCGGCGACATCATCGTGACAGACTTTGGTGATGAACCGGGGCTCGGAAACATTCAAAATACGAAGCTTCCTGATGCTTATCAAACCTGGATGGGGACGAAAACAGCACAAAACCTGAATTGTCATTGTCCAGCTGTCGAGTGTCTCGGACCGAACGTACTTGTAAAAAACACCTATTACCAGGATGTTGACTTTCAAAAGCGGAGCACGAACATTACCTTGTAAACCTGCCAGAAGAGCCCTTCACTAGGAGGACTCTTCTTTTTAGTTTTGACGGTCATGGAGTATTTGATTACACTTTAATAAGAAGAAAAGGAAAGGGGAATCCTTGTGCCAGAGATCAAAAGCGGCGATGCGACGATCGCTTACACGCTGCATCCGGAACCAAATATCCATTATGTAAAAATTTATATCGATGATTTGAACGGGATTAAAGTGACCGCTTCACAATCAAGGAGTGAGGATAAAGTCAAAGCTTTCCTTGAGAAAAAGGCAGAATGGATTCTAGAGAAATGGCAGGAAATCCATGAAGACCTTTACCGGGTAGACCGGCTCACGCTTGAGGAAGGACAAAAGCTATCTTATCTCGGTAGATCATATCGATTAAAAATCCAGGAGTCAGATGAAGATCAAGCGACCTTTGCCTTTCAAAAAGGGAAGTTTTTATTTACATATCCACCAGCCATGGAACAATCAGAAAGAAACGAGAAACTGATCCAACTCGCTAAAGAGTGGCTGCAATCGAAAGCGAACGAAAAATTCGATGCCCTTCATAATAGCGATGTAATTGGAGAAAAAGATGTGCTTCGTTTAGGAATTAAACAGGCTCAGCAAATTAAGCTGAACTGGAGATTAGTCCAACTGCCGAAGCCTGCCATTACAGAGAAAATTGAGCATCTGATCGAAGGGAAATCTTGCTAAAAAACCCGTCAGAGAAAAATCTGACGGGTTTTTCATTAAATAAATAATAGTAAACTTAACGCCATAACGGCCATCCCTGCTACAACACCATAGATGGATAAATGCGCCTCTCCATATCTTCTTGAAGCTGGAAGCAATTCATCAAGTGAAATGAATACCATGATACCTGCCAC
>NZ_JRNX01000069.1 GCF_000786645.1 Halobacillus sp. BBL2006 | reverse complement strand
CTAGTGAATTTTTAAGGTCAGAATAAACAAGTGCGGAGCAGATCGTGTCTGTGTCCGGGTTTTTGTGACCGAAAATCAAAGTTTTACTCATTGTCATACCCCTTTCTTCTATTAGAAATTATGTATTTTCTATATTGTTTACAGACACGATTATAATGCATATGAACGATTGAGTCCATTCTCTCCTTAAAGAAACTGCTCTTCTTTATAAAAGCTGGTAACGAGTATATAGCCAAAGACAACTTGAATAGCGGCGGATAAAGAAGAATTTGTAATCATAATTAATGGAAATAAGGGTTCAACTTTAATCATATAGGGTATTAGCAAAAAATAGAGCGAGGGTATTCCAATGATGGAGATGCGAATTTTGTCTAATTTCCAGGATCCTTCTCGTTTTCTTTGTTCATTCCAACACCTGAAACCAAGAATGAATCCGATGGGTATGTAAGCGAGTTGATTGAATGTGACGTACGTGTAAACTTGAAAAGTCAGATTTGCCATATCCTGCAAATATCTATTCAAGATCGAAGCCATATACATGTAGAAAAAAATCAGCGTTCCCAGTCCTAGAGTGAGAAAAATATGTTTTTTCATTTGAACCACCTCATGACATTCATACGCCGCCCAATCCCTTTAGATTCATAGGTTTGCAGAATGACAGCTTAACAATCTTATTCTATGATTTTTCAAAAAATTTAAAATCACGTTTGAGATTTCTCTACACATTGTGTTAGAATTCCTTACATAAGGAATTTTGAGCTACATATCCAGCTTTTTTGGATAAACAAACTCATAAAAAAACATTTAAAGAGAGGGTAATGTATGACTTACACTAAAGAAGCAATTAAGCAGGAAGTAAAAGAAAATCGCGTAGAATTTATCTTACTAGAATTCACAGATATGCTGGGGGATACGAAAAACGTAGAATTGCCAGCTGAAGAGCTAGACATGATTCTAAATGACGAAGCAATGTTCGATAGTTCCTCCATTTCTGGCTTCTCAGAAATCCAAGAAAGTGATATGTATCTAGTCCCTGACTTGGACACATTTTTAGTGTTACCTTCCCTGGTAGATGAAGATCGCAGTGCACGTTTCATTTGCGACATCTACAAAACAGACGGCACTCCATTTGAAGGGGATCCTCGTTACATCCTTAAACGTGCGATGAAAGAAGCAGAAGATATGGGGTATACCGTTAACGTTGGTCCAGAGCCTGAATTCTTCCTCTTCAAATTAGATGAGAATGGATATCCGATTCGTGAAATGAACGACCGCGGTGGATATTTCGATGCCTCTCCGATTGATAAAGGAGATAAAGTACGTCGTGACATCGTCCGCACGCTGAAGAAATTCGGATTTGAAATGGAAGCTTCCCACCACGAAGTGGCAATGGGACAGCATGAAATTAACTTCCGTTTTGACAACATGCTGAAAACGGCAGATAACATTCAAACGTTCAAGAGCGTAGTTAAAGATATCGCTACAAACCACTCTTATCACGCTACTTTCATGCCGAAGCCGTTCTCAGGGGAAAATGGTTCAGGAATGCACTGCCACCTTTCCTTGTTCAGAGATGGAGACAGCGCGTTCTACGATGAGGATGCTAAAGATGGCGTATCTAAAACAATGAAACAGTTCATTGCAGGAATCCTTCATCACGCGGATGGAATCACTGCCATTACAAACCCTAACGTTAACTCATACAAGCGTCTCGTTCCTGGTTATGAAGCACCAGTTAGTGTGGCATGGTCCCACTCAAACCGTAGCTGTATGATTCGTGTTCCTAATACACGCGGTAAAGGTACTCGTTTTGAAGTACGTAACCCGGACCCGACAGCTAACCCTTATTTGACTCTTGCAGTGTTGATCCATGCAGGTCTTGATGGTATCCGTAACGAACTTGATGCAGGTGAGGCAGAGAGCCGTAACTTGTACGAAGTGACCGATGATAGCGTGCCTACACTTCCTACAAACCTTAAAGAAGCCATTCAAGCGCTTAGAAAAGACGAATTGCTGATGAATGCTCTAGGCGACCACACTTCTCAAGCTTATGTTGATGAGAAGAAACAAGAGTGGACAGAGTACTCCCTGCGTGTAAGCTCTTGGGAAATCCACAAATATATGAACAAATAATATACAAAAGCAGCTTAATCATCCTCATCCCTTTATAAGGATATAAGCAGCACAAAAGCCGGACTCTGAAGAGTCCGGCTTTTTATTCTTACTTTGAAAACTTGTTCTTATTAGGACCATGCAACATCCGGTTGGCAAGGTGCTGACCGTGGCGATCTTTTAGGTCCAGACGGCGCAATTCCCGCTTAAGCTTGTTGTAACTCTTCAGTCGATCTTCCTCAAGCTCCCCTGTCTCGATAGCGCTTCGTACCGCGCAGCCAGGCTCGGATTCATGCTTACAGTCTCTGAATTTGCACTGAACACTTATTTCTTCAATATCCGAAAAGGTCGCTTCAACTCCATGCTCTTCTCCCCACAGTTGAAGTTCCCGCATCCCAGGAGTATCAATAATATAGGCTCCATTGGGCAAAAGGAATAACTCCCTATGAGTTGTTGTATGCCGTCCTCGATCATCGCTCTCGCGCACTTCACTTGTTTTTTGCACTTCATGATTCACCATTCGGTTAATCAAGGTCGACTTACCGACACCGGAAGAACCGATTAACGAGATAGTATCACCAGGATTGGCTTCCACAAGGAGAAGATCTACCCCTTCTCCTGAGAGGTTATCAATCGCATAGACTGGGACTCCGGGAGCAATGAGATGAACTTGGGAAATCATTTCCTCCCAGTCATCACACAAATCCCGCTTCGTACAGACGACGACTGGCTTTGC
>NZ_JRNX01000668.1 GCF_000786645.1 Halobacillus sp. BBL2006 | reverse complement strand
AAACGACAGCGCTCGGTGCAGCCTTTTTAGCTGGACTAGCCGTCGGTTATTGGAAAGATAAAGAAGAAATCAAAGAGCAGTCCACTAATGATCGTACGTTCACTGGTGACATGAGCGAAAGCGAGCAGCAAGAGCTGTATGGCGGCTGGCAGAAAGCAGTTGAAGCAACAAGAAAATTCAAATAAACGTAGACTCAGGCACCTTTGATTAAGAAGGTGCCTGAGTGGTTTTCTTTTTTAAATTCCAAAAAGGGTGGGAGAAGCCAGATGAAAAAGTTAATCAATGACCCAAATGAAGTGGTTACGGAAATGCTGGATGGAGTTGTTTCCGCTTATCCGGATGCGATGAAGAGGCTTGAGGATACAACGGTTATTGTTCGAAGCGATGCTCCAGTCAAAGAGAAGGTAGCGCTTGTGAGCGGCGGCGGAAGCGGACACGAACCGGCCCACGCTGGATTCGTTGGACAAGGGATGCTGGACGCTGCGGTTGCAGGCGAAGTTTTTACATCGCCTACACCAGACCAGGTTTTCGAAGCGATAAAAGCCGTTGACGGTGGAGCAGGTGTCCTTTTAGTCATCAAAAATTACACAGGGGATGTCATGAATTTCGAAATGGCGGCTGAACTAGCGGAAGCTGAAGACATAAGCGTCGATAAAGTAGTGGTCAATGATGATGTCGCAGTGGAAGACAGTTCGTTTACTTC
>NZ_JRNX01000667.1 GCF_000786645.1 Halobacillus sp. BBL2006 | reverse complement strand
TCTTAAATCTGCTCGAATCACCTGATTCTGTTCCTCTTGAATCGTGGCAACAATTTCTGTCAAACGGTTTTCTGCATTTTGAGAAAGGGACTCTTGAAGTAAATCGTCCTTTGTTGTGATATCGATGTCCCGGAAATCCTCAAGCTTACCATCCTCAATTTGGTACTGACGCTTTAAGGACACGTTTCCTTCATAATGTTCTCCATGGGCTTCATAACTGACTTCTCCTATACGCCCCTCATAATAAACATTAGCGAGTGGAGAACGCCAATCCAAAATGATCGGAAGCTGGGTTTCCCGATCAAATAGTGACATTTTTCCAATATAGAAGACTTCACGTTCCGGTTTTTCTTTGCGATGAAAATCAATGCGGGCAAAATACGGTTTCTTTCGTAGATGAATGAGGCTTTCTAGTTGGTCTTTTGACATCTTCATAAAGTTCGCATGGGAAAGCATTTCTTGATAGCGTAAACTGCTATCTTTAAAATCAAGATGGGCTAAAGTATCTTCCTGACGTTTCTTCAAGGCTTCCTGTCCGGATTGCTGAGAGGCAATCAAACGATCCATGTAAGCTTTCGTAAATGATAAACGTTCCAACTCTTCTTGTAATCCAGGGTGGCTATTCGTCATGTGTCATTCTCCCTTCCAATGTCATTGGAATGACGTGTGAGCGCTGGCCCTTCATGTCGTTTTCTTCAAAGCAACGAAGAATAAGATACCACACAAAATATGTAAAGGCAAAAGATATCCTTACTCGAAAAGACAATCAGTATGTAATCGATAAGGAAGAAGCTTAGTCCTTAGGGCACCTTCTTCTTCTTTCCTCAATCGCTATTGTTCTTTAGTGATAGATTCACTCACAAATAAACAATTTATCAATTATGTTATTCAACAAACGTGCAGAATTCTGGAAGACTCGATTTCGAGATGTTTATGTAGTTTTAGGGTCGTTGGGGAAGGGCTCGTCTAGCTGTAACGCCCAGACACTCGCGTCATAAGCAGA
>NZ_JRNX01000666.1 GCF_000786645.1 Halobacillus sp. BBL2006 | reverse complement strand
TTTTATCAGAACGTCTTAAAGACCTTCCGGTTCATGCGGAACATCTCATTGTTGAGAAGCATCAGTGATTGAATTCAAATACTTTTTGGGAGTTCCATAAAAGGAGATCTGTCTATACACAGGATAAGAGGATTCGTAGGAGACAAAAATGGGTGCATCAAGCAGGGATGGATAAAAAGAATATAATGGCCGATCTCCATAAATGATGCCTTTTAATGCGGTATCCATTTCTTTTTTAAAAATCATAAAGCGAAATCCAGCGGCCTCCTGGCTGAATTCACCACCATCCACGTAGGCTTTTCCTATTAAATGAAATTGGTTCTGCCCGTTTTTCTTCCATTCAGCCAACACTTCGTCCCGCATTTTCGGGTTAATTGCCTTAAAATTAAATACATAACCGATATCCAAAAATAATTCAGCCGTAATATCGGAGTGAGTCAGTGTATATTTTCTCCCTTCCAGCGGGTGGGCAGAATCAGCGGGCGGTAAAAAATTAACGGATAATTTTCGTGGATCAAACGAAGACATCCAGACGCCTCCTAAACCGTAATGAAATTCTCCGTATCAGAATATGCTGGGAAAGCCCTGGGGTTCTAAATGAGAAAAAAGGAGTTCATTCATGGATTATAAAAAGGGATATGAAAGCAAGGATGCTGAAGATAACTTGAATAAAGGGTTTGAAGATATCGTAGAGTTATCGAGAAGTTGTAAGTTTTCTGACTGCACGCACATAAACGAGAAGGATTGTGCCGTAAAACGAGCCATTTCTGAGGGCTTACTTTCAGAGGAAAGATTTAATAGCTATTATCAAGAGGTGAATGAATCTGCATATGTATCTAAGCAAAAAAATAAAACGAAGGCGATCGACTACATGAAACAACGGAAACTTTTTCAAAGGCCTTAGGTAAGATGAACTTGTCTTTCTAAGAGCTCAATCCTTTTAAACGAAGGTGAAATGATGGATAGAATCAAGTTTATCAATAGTGAATATAAAGTGAAATATCTTTCAGAAGAAACCGTTTTATGATGGAATTTAAGCTGCTTGTTCTTTTTATGACAGAGATCTCTTCGAAAAAAGAAAACAGATAAACAATAGAAGAAAAAATTAGCTTGTATAAGAGCCGAATAAAAAAGAGTCTCCTTCATTCGCTAATGAGCGAATTCAAGAAGACTCTCTTTTTTTATAGGACTAATCCAGCAACTAAGAAGAAGACGGAAGCGATCCCTGCTGCGGTGAGCGCATAAGGAAGCTGCGTGTTGATGTGCTCCATATGCTCAACATCTGCACCGATCGAGGACATCACACTCGTATCGGAGATCGGTGAAGTATGATCACCGAAAGCACCACCAGATAATACGGCAGCTGCTGCTAGAATGGGATCACCGCCTGTCGCTACCATTAAGGAAACCCCAATTGGCATCATAATTGCCCACGTTCCGAAAGACGTTCCCATGGAGAAGGCGACAAAACCGGAAATGATGAACACAGCAACAGGGATGATGCTGCTCGGGATCACACCAGAAGCCACTTCGGAAATGTAGGCGGCTGCTCCGACCCCTTCAGGAGCGGTCGCTCTCATGACGTCACCAAGCGTGACAGCAAGGATGATGATGACAGCTCCTAAAATGACCGACTTGCTTCCTTCAAACAACTCATTCAAAAATTCTTTCGCGTTCATGAGTCCTTTAGCCAGATACTTGATAAAGGCAATGACAATCCCTACCGAGAAGCTGACAATCAACATTTTATTGCCGTCGAGCGGGATTTCTGGAATATCTGCAAAATAGATAAACGTATAATTCCATAGACCGAGCACGACGAGCAATGCAACAGAAATTCCTAAAGGTACGACCATGTCTGAGGCTGTTCCTTTGAGTGTTGCTTCTTCCGTCGCTTCTTTTGTTTCCTTGGCAGCGGCAGCTTCATTCGAGGAGCGATTCTCTTTCGCTCTCATTTCAGATTGCTTCATTGGACCGAAATCCTTGATTTTACCCGCTGCAACGAGGAATACCATGATCAGAATAATAATGTTATAGAAGTTGTACGGAATCGTCTTAGCAATTCCGACAATCGGATCGTTCACCGATTCAATGTTGTCGACCATTAAGGCTCCCATGAAGGCGACCCAGCCGGAAATAGGCACAAGCACATTAATCGGGGAGGCCGTTGAATCTAATAAAAACGCTAGTTTTGCCCGTGAGATATTCATACGGTCGTAGATGGGGC
>NZ_JRNX01000665.1 GCF_000786645.1 Halobacillus sp. BBL2006 | reverse complement strand
TACCCATGCCGAGCACACCCTAAAAAAGTAAGCAGCTATGAGCGCTGCTTACTTTTCTTTTTTGAACATTTCAATTGCACGCTCTCGCATCGTCTTGTGATCGACCATTGGTTCAGGGTAATCTTCACCGATGATACAATCAGCTTTTTCCTGCTCCGATTCGGGCATTTTACTCGGCTCATGAATATATTTTTTCTTCACGTTCTCAAGCTCTGGAATCCACTCTTTAATAAAACGGCCATGAGGATCGAAGCGTTCAGATTGCCTTGTAGGATTGAAGACTCGGAAATAAGGGACAGGGTCGGTACCCGTTGAAGCCGCCCATTGCCAACCCCCGATATTTGAAGCGGGATCATAATCCACCAATCGTTCAGCGAAATAACGTTCTCCTTTTCGCCAATCCATCAATAAATCTTTAGTTAAAAAAGAAGCGACGGCCATCCTTAACCGGTTATGCATCCAGCCGCTTTCATTCAGCTGACGTATCGCCGCATCGATGATTGGGAAGCCTGTCCGTCCTTCTTTCCATTGTTCGAAAAGCTCTTCATCATCATTCCAATCTAAGCCTTGGTATTTCTCCACCATTTCTTTGTCTGAAGCATTCGGGTAAAAATGATAAATCATGTTATAAAAGTCTCGCCAGGCGAGTTCTGAAATATAGGTTTCAACGCCTTCCGTGTTTTTTCTAAAGTTGACTTGATCATGAATGCGATGATAAACGGTCCTTATAGAAATCGCCCCCGTCCTCAGGTAGCGTGACATAAGACTTGTTCCATCAACTGCAGGAAAATCTCTCTCTTTATCATAATCATAGATGGCTGAATCTAAAAACTGTTCTAAGCGATCCATCGCATCTTTTTCGCCTACACCCTCAAACGACCGATCTATTTTTGATATTAGATTTTCGTATGCTTTACTATCGAAATTTTCTGTGTCATTGACTGCGGCCTTTTTAAGTAATTCATGATCGACTTTTTGTACCGCAGGTTTTTGAAGGTCTTTCCAGCTTTTATAGTACGGAGTAAACACCTTATAATATCCTCCGTCCTTCTTAGTTACCTCATCTGCTCCATGAAGGTGGTGATCCTGATAAGTGAACGTTTTTACATTCAGTTCTTCTTCAAGATATGCAAGAATTTCCTGATCACGCTTCCAGCCAAATCCCGTCTCATCAATATTGAAATATACAGACTCTGCTTCGACCTTACTCTTTAATGTTTGCAAAGCTTCTTTCAAGTCACCATCTAGAAAATGGATGGGTGCACCAAGGCCATGTGCTTGATCGACAAGTGACTTTAATGTTTGGAAAAAGTAATCGTGCCGTACAGTGAATTCTTTATTTAGTGCGGGGTGAATATGGAACATTAATAAGATCTGATCATCCTTTTCTGTATGCTCCAATGCTTTCGCCAATGCTGTGTGATCGTTCAATCGTAAATCTCGACGGAACCATACGACTCGTGTGGCCATTTCATCACCTTCCTCTAACTCAATCATTCCTTTTATCAAAAGTTCGTAAACTATTGTAGCTCATCCAGACCACCCCCCTCAGCTTTGGATGGGTTTATTAAGATGGTTAAATCTGTCACCTCAGGTCATCCAGATTCTGGATGACCTGAGGTGACAGATTTTAGTAGTAACTGGACACAAAAAAGACCGAGGCTCAAAGCCCCGGCCGTTGCTGTATTATTCGAAGTTTTTCATCAGGCTTGCCATCTCGATCGCTCCAGTGGCAGCTTCCCAACCTTTATTACCGGCTTTTGTTCCGGCACGTTCGATCGCCTGCTCAATCGTGTCTGTTGTAATGACACCAAAGATGACAGGGATGCCGCTTTGCATAGATGCTTGGGAAACGCCTTTAGCTGCTTCATTACAAACATAATCGAAGTGCGGCGTAGATCCCCGAATAACGGCTCCCAATGTAATGACAGCGTCATATTTTCCGCTGTTCGCCATTTTTGAAGCTACAAGCGGAATTTCAAAAGCGCCTGGTACATAAGCGACTTCAATATCCTTCTGGTCCACACCATGACGTTTAAGAGCGTCCAGTGCTCCACCATGAAGCTTGCTTGTTATGAAATCATTGAATCTCCCAACGACGATCCCTACTTTCAACCCTGTTCCGACTAAATTACCTTCATATGTTTTAACCAATGTGATGTCCCCTTCCTAGTAGTGGAATAAATGTCCCATTTTAGATTGTTTCGTTTTTAAATACTGTTCGTTTTCCTTGCGTGATTTCATTTGAATCGGTACTCGCTCAACAACTTCTAGATCATATCCTCCGAGACCTGATATTTTCTTAGGGTTGTTCGTCAAAAGCTTGAGTTTAGATATCCCTAAATCCCTGAGAATTTGCGCGCCTACTCCATAATCACGCAAATCAGGACCAAAGCCGAGCTTCTCATTAGCTTCGACGGTGTCCAGCCCCTCCTCCTGGAGCTTATAAGCACGGAGCTTATTCACTAACCCGATTCCACGGCCTTCCTGACGCATATAAAGCAAGACACCACTTCCATTCTCAGAAATCTGTCTTAATGCATTATGAAGCTGCGGTCCGCAGTCACAGCGGTAGGAGCCAAATACATCCCCTGTCAAACATTCGGAATGAACACGGACAAGTGTCGGTTCATCAGGGTTAATTTCACCTTTAACAAGAGCGACGTGGTCTTTAAAATCGATATCATTTGTAAAAGCGATGGCACGAAAGTCGCCGTACTCTGTCGGCATTTTCACTTCAACATCCCGCTTTACATGATTTTCATTCTTATGACGATATTGAATGAGGTCTGCAATGGTAATCATGGGAATATCAAACTCATCAGCCATTTTTCTTAAATCAGGAACTCTAGCCATCGTTCCATCGTCTTTGATGATCTCACAAATGACCCCGGCTGGACGCGCTCCCGCCAGCCTTGCTAAGTCGACGGACGCTTCTGTGTGCCCGGCACGGCGCAGTACACCGCCTTCTTTTGCGATAAGCGGGAAAATATGACCTGGTTTATTAAAATC
>NZ_JRNX01000664.1 GCF_000786645.1 Halobacillus sp. BBL2006 | reverse complement strand
GCCCTTCCCCAACGACCCTAAAACTACATAAACATCTCGGGATCGAGTCTTCCATAATCCTGCGCGTTTGTTGAGTAACATTTTTTGAGAGAAGTTATTATAAGACAAACTGATCGCAAAATTGATCAAACGTATTTAAAGAGTTCTTTTACTTATTCAGCCATAAAAATAGAGCATGAACCTGGCAGGGTCCACGCTCTTATGATTATTTTTCTAGTAGATACACCCTTGCTTCGAATGGCTTTAACGTAAAGCTCGTAATATCTTCGTGGTCTTCCGTTTCATAATTCTCTAAAATTAAATCCTTGCTGGATAGCTCATACATCGACTCGAAGTCGGCTTCTTTATCGGTTAAGTTGGTAATGATTAGTGCAACCTGATTGTCCAAGGTACGAGTGTAGGCATAGATTTGAGGATCATCTTTCAATAGTAAATCATAAATGCCGTAAGTAAACAGATCGTACTTTTTCTTTAACTCAATCATTTGTTTGTAGTGATTCAAAATAGAGTCAGGATTAGTACGCTGATCCTCCACATTGATTTCGGAAAAATTAGGATTGATCTTCATCCATGGGGTACCGCTTGTGAAGCCGGCGTTGGTTTCGCTGCTCCATTGCATAGGCGTTCGGCTGTTGTCTCTTGACGTTGTCCATAGGATTTCCATAATCTCATCATGCTTTAGACCCTGAGCCTTCTTCTTTTTATATAAATTCTTAGCTGCAACATCATCATAGTCTTCGATCGATGGAAAGGCCACGTTAGTCATGCCTATTTCTTGGCCTTGATAAATGTATGGGGTGCCTTGCATGAAGAAGTACATCGTTCCTAAGGATGTAGCACTTTCACGCCAATACTCTTCATCATTTCCCCATGTAGAAACAACACGCGCTTTGTCATGGTTCTCAATAAATAGAGCATTCCAGCCATCGGATTCCAACGCCTTTTGCCAGCGAGTAAGAGTTTCTTTTAGTGCCACAATATCCAGTTGCTGTTCGGCATCTTTATCCCATAGATCCAAATGTTCGAATTGAAAAATCATATCCATTTTCCCGTTTTCACCGACCCACAAGTCGGCTTCATCTGCACTGACCCCATTTGCCTCGCCAACTGTCATGACTTCATAATTGGCGTACGTCTTGTCCTTAAATTCCTTTAAGAATTTGTGAATGCCTTCCTGGTTCATGTGCATGTCAAACGAGGAAACATAGTCTTCTTTATCAGGGTTTGGCATGTCAGGAAGACCCGGGCGCTTTTTAATATGGCTGATGGCATCGATTCGAAAACCATCAATTCCTTTATCCAGCCACCAGTTGACGGTACTGTAAAGCTCTTCGCGAACTTCTTCGTTTTCCCAGTTCAAATCGGGCTGTTTGGTTGAGAAAACATGGAGGTAATATTGATCTGTCTGCTCGTCATACTCCCATGCGGACCCTTCAAAGATACTTTCCCAGTTATTCGGTTCCTTTCCTTTTTTTCCGTCCCGCCAAATGTACCAGTCACGCTTTGGATTATCTTTCGACTTTCTGGATTCAATGAACCATGGGTGCTCATCACTTGTGTGGTTTAATACTAAATCGATGATCAATTTCATATCCCGTTTATGAATTTCTTTTAGTAAACGGTTGAAATCCTCCATTGTGCCAAACTCTTCAAGAATATCCTGATAATCAGAAATGTCATAACCGTTGTCGTCTTTAGGGGACTTGTACATTGGACAAATCCAAATGAAATCAATGCCCAGTTCTTTTATATAATCCAGCCGGTCAATCATTCCTTGAAGATCCCCGATCCCATCCCCGTTTGAATCTTGGAAACTTCGAGGATACACTTGATATCCTATTGCTTCTTTCCACCATACTCGCTTCACTGAAATCCCTCTTTCCCTTTTTGAGATGTGAACATATTATTATTCGTTCTCACGTTGATCTCCTTATTTACATTGTACACGAAAAGACTGAATTCACAGAATTTACGTGTTAATAATGCAATCGATTGCGCAATTTATATTACTATTCAACTTAAACTAAAATAGTCTATCCAAGAATTTAAGTTATATTTGATAACGATTTGTGCAAACGGTTTCTTTAATTATTTACATCGTAGCTGATTTTGTTCCATTTGACAATACCGAACCTAATGAATTGCGAGTTTAACGCATTTCATATATATTAGTAGTACAAAAGAATATTGAATCCTTCGGGGTCGGGTGAAAATCCCAGCCGGCGGTAATGAGCGAATAGTTCCGAGCCCGCGACGGGGAGTGAGTGTCAAACACCATTCCTCCTGATTTGGTGTAGATTCCAAAGCCGACAGTTAAAGTCTGGATGGGAGAAGGATGTGGAGAACGTAAATAAGGTACAGTTAGCAATACGTGTACCCTTTATTCGATGAACACAATTTTACGTATAAACAGACCCTGGAGAAGTATGTCTTCTTCAGGGTTATTTTTTTGAATTAGGAGGTGAAGGAGATGGAAGATCGTGATGAAAGATATATGGCGATGGCCATACAAATGGCAAAAGAAACAGTAGGACAGACGAGTCCCAATCCAGCTGTAGCAGCTGTTGTTGTGAAGGACAATCAAGTCGTCGGTCTAGGTGTTCACGTAAAGGCTGGTGAAGCTCACGCCGAAGTGTATGCACTTCAAATGGCTGGAGATAAAGCAAAAGAAGCGGAAATTTTTGTCACATTGGAACCGTGCAGCCACTATGGCAGTACACCACCGTGTGCGAAAGCTGTGATTGATGCAGGCATCCGCCGTGTAATTATTGCCTCTGATGATCCGAAC
>NZ_JRNX01000663.1 GCF_000786645.1 Halobacillus sp. BBL2006 | reverse complement strand
TTCGCTACCTTTGCCGGCTGTTTCCATTAATTTATTGAACCATGAATTACCTGCTTCTAAATTTAACCCATTATAAAAGACAGCATCCGCATCTGTTGTTTGCTTTACGTCTTCTGGCAGCGGGTCGTATTCGTGCGGGTTGGAACCAATCGGCGCAAGACTATGGATATTAACGTGATCGCCGCCTACATTTTTTACAATGTCATACACGATGGAGTATGTCGTCACCACCTGAAGTTTTCCACCTTTGTTTCCGCTATTGCCGTTGGTCTTGTCGCCTCCGCAGGCTGACAACATGCAAAGCGTCAAAATTGATGCTGCTAATGTTACTAACCTCTTTTTGAACATCCCATAATCCTCCTAGATCATTGATCATTTAATATTGTCATCATTTATACAACTAACATTGTTTATAAACCGCTGAAACCACACCGATTTAAAAATGAAAGTACTCGCTTCTCATCTGGAGAAAAAGACTCTTTATCTACACCGTTACATTAAGTTAACGAAGCTCTCTTCTTTTTTACTTTTACCAATTTCCACAATAATCCATGCTTTGGAGAGAAGAAGAATACGAGCGCAAATATGGCTGTAGCAGCCAAGACGATCGTTGCGCCTGAAGCCAAGTTGTAAGTAAAACTAAAGTAGAGTCCAATAACAGAGGACATGACACCTATACCTGAAGCTAGAAAGATCATCACCGACAATCGATCGGTTAAAAGATACGCAGCCGCTGCCGGAGTGATTAACATGGCTACAACCAATACAATTCCGACGGTTTGTAGAGAAGCTACCGTCACCATCGTAAGCAAGGTCATGAGGAAATAGTGAATCAAACGAACAGGTAAACCATAAGCAGCTCCCATCGTTTCATCAAACGAGGTTACCAGCAGTTCTTTGTAAAAAAGATAAACGGCTGCTATAACGAAGAGCGCTATTCCAAGAGTGATCCACATATCGGAGGATCGCACAGCAAGCACATTCCCAAATAAAATATGGTACAAATCAGTACTGCTTTTCAACATAGTAATGACAATAATCCCCGCAGCGAAGGCTGCTGTGAACATGATTCCGATCGAAGTATCGTGTTTAATTCGACTGTTTTGCGTGACAAAACCTATAGCAATGGCTGTGATTACACCACTAAATACCGCACCAAAGAAGAAATTGATCCCCATCATGTAGGAAATCGCCACACCAGGTAATACCGCATGCGAGATCGCATCCCCCATAAGAGCCATGCCTCTGAGTATGATAAAACAGCCGATGACTCCACAAATGATCCCTACCATCACTGAAGTTAATAATGCTTTTTGTAAGAACTCATAATGCATAATCGCGTCTATAAAAGCCATCCAACTACACTCCTATCTGATTCATAAAAGAAAACTGCCCTTTGTAAGCTTTCTCAATGACGTCTGTTTGGAACACTTCCTTTACTTCACCAAAACCGATTAATTCTTTATTCAGTAAGATCAGTTGATTAAAGTAATCATTCGCTTTACTAAGGTCATGATGGACGACCATCACCGTTTTCCCTTGCCAGCATAATTCTTTTAGTATTTTAACAATGGTTTCCTCACTCGAGGCGTCAACGCCAACAAAAGGCTCATCTAGAAAAAACACTTCCGCTTTTTGGGCAAGCGCTCTGGCAAGAAAGACACGCTGCTGTTGCCCTCCTGATAATTCACCAATCTGCCTTTTACTGAAATCCTGCATTCCGACACGCTGAAGACACTCCATTGCCCATTTTTTTTCTT
>NZ_JRNX01000662.1 GCF_000786645.1 Halobacillus sp. BBL2006 | reverse complement strand
AAAAGTTGGTCTAGATAAATAAAAAGTGACGAGTCCAATGCACGTCACTTTTTCTACTTATTAAATTCGATAATGTTTCCATCTGGATCACTGATGTACACCTGATGCCACTCTGTCTTGTTATGAGGCTTGTTCAGCATCTGAATTTCTTGAGTCTCCAATCGATCAATAAAGCTTTCCATATCTTTTACACGGATGGCAAAATGACCGTCACGAGAATCAATTTCTGTCGTGCCTCTCAGCGTGCTCCCCTCTTTATGTACAATAAGATGCAGCTGTGTCTCGCCAATTTGATACCACGCTCCAGGAAAACCAAATTCCGGCCGTGCATTGCTTTCTTGAAAACCGAGAACCTCTCCGTAGAATTTCTTCGACCTTTCAAGATCTGTGACCTGTAAAGATACATGATGTATTCCTTCGTACATGTAATCAAATCCTTTCTTCGAATATCTTCATTCTATCATTTTCCAAATCATTTCCACGTATAGATAACAAGCTCTCTTAGGCACAATGTATAAAAAAGAGGTGATATCATGGTAAGAATTATAGTACTAGGTTTCATCATCCCATAATTGACGGCTCCTTCCATTTATAAAAGAGCACCAAAGATCTTCTATACTGTGGCTCCCGTCGGTGCACTTATTGCCGTCACCTTAAATCAGCTCGGGATTCACCTCGGTTTATGGAAAGTTCATCCCATGCCTAAAGTAGTGTTGTTAGATTCCATCTTTCTGGATTTTGGCATTTTCACAATAGCCTCCGTGTGGTTTAGTTATATCCTCTATTATAAACACCAAAACCCTTTATGGATTTATATTACTTTTGTGTTAGGGATGACAGGGATTGAATTTATCGCTCTTCAAATCGGTACGCTGACATACGATGATGAATGGAACAAATTCTACACATTTCTTATGTACCTTGGGGGATTCATCACCATTCATCTTTTAACTTTAAAACTTGCGAAGCTTAAGATCTATCCTTGATCTTTTTTAAAAAATGGCGTGCGTTATTTTTTCATGCTTGAATTCTATTAATTTTCAATCCTTAGATATTATTCATACGAACCGCAAATGGCCTTCACAGAAATCAATCCCTCTCGTTTCTCGCACCGTTTCACCTTCATTATTTACATTCAAATGAAATGAAATTCCACCTATTTTGTACCTGTCCCCTGAAAAAAATGCCTGCCCGCTCACCAAATAACACCTACTACATTTAAAATAATCTATTTCACTCATAATGCGGTATTCTTTAGTGGATAAGGAAAACATATCCTATATCGTATAAACTTGGAGGTGGAATGATGGCTAAGATCATTGTTTTGTATGAACACCCTGTCGATAAAAATGGGTTTGAAGAGCACTATTTCAATGTTCATGTTCCTCTTGTTCAAAAAATTCCCCATCTAAAAGATGCTTCAATCAATCGAGTTGTACAGTCTCAAAATACGGACCTGGACCTTTATTTAATCGCTCAATTAGAGTTCGAGAACATGGAAGAATTAAATGAAATGTTTGTGACAGTGGAAGGCAAATCCGTCTTAGGAGATGTAGAAAAACTGAAAAACTATCTAGGGAAAAATCCCATCATTTCGATCACAGAGTAGAAGTAATGAACGAGATGAATCTTTCGGTCACTCTCTTTGCCCAATAAATTGGTAAATATAAAAAGCCACTGGTATTCAGTGGCTTTTCATTCAATTCAGCTTTGTGCTGCAGCCTCTTTATCTTCAGTAGGCTGCGGCTTTTCTTTTGATAAAAACCACCCTCCAACCGCAATAAGCAGAAGAACCGACCAGAAAATTAATTTCCATGTAATACTTTTCGCAAAGCCTTCTTCAAGAATCGCAAGTTCCGGGTGAGATAACGTATAAACTGCGAGCTTCACGCCTACCCAGCCAACTATGAGATAAGCAGCAGATTCCAGGCCAGGCTTTCGATCCAGCAAAACGACGAAATAACCGGCAGCAAAACGCATAATCACAAGTCCGATGATTCCTCCTGCGAGTATAATAGCAAAATGGCCGCCATCCATGCCGCCGATAGCTGGAAGGCTTGTAATAGGGAGTGTCACAGCAAGAGCGACTGCCGCAAGTATGGAATCAACGGCAAAAGCGATATCGGCAAGCTCGACTTTGATGACGGTAGGCCAGAAACCAGTCTCTTTTTTCGATTGCTTCTCTGCTTTAAAATGAGGCTTCAGTACATGCTTTTTCAAAAGATGATACGCAGCAATCCCGATGAGATAAAGAGCCCCCACTGCTTGGATTTGCCAAATATGGACAAGGTAGGAAATTACAAACAACGAGCCAAATCGAAACGCAAAAGCACCGGCAAGGCCGTAAAACAAAGCTTTTTTCCGCTTTTCCTTGGGCAGATGTTTTACCATTGTCGCAATTACGAGTGCGTTATCAGCTGCTAGAATCCCTTCCAACCCGATTAAAATCAACAAGACCCAGCCATACTCCATCACTAGAGCCATATCCATTCAAGCCTCTTCCCCTTTATTCGTATTTGGTGACGATCAATTCGTCGTGGTCGACACTTTTTACATCATCCATAAAGACAAGCTTAGTCTGCAAACGATAGGAAATTCTTTCAGATGAAGGTGTCAGCTGTTCTGGCAGTTGGCAATGAAATGGAAATTCTTTTTTATCTTTAGGATCTATCGTCTGGGACATAAGCACAGTGGTTACAGGTTGAATGATCATTGGCTTTTTTCCATGATCATCTTTCACTAAGTCGCATTCCAGGCGTTTGATTTTCTGACTAGTCCAGCCGCCCTTCAGGTGAAAGGAACCGGCTATTTTTCCACCTGGATTGATTTCATTCTGATCTAAAACGAGATCAATTTTAGGTGAACCGACCTTTAACAGACTTAATAACTTGGTAATCAATTCCTTCAACCTCCTGATTAATTATAATGGGTGAATCCATTAAAAAAACCTTTACCGTGGATTGGTAAAGGTTTGGTCTCTACATATTCGTCCCTTCACCAATTTGGCAAAGGTCTCGCAAACAACGTTACGTTGCCAGTTAAGCCGGTGAAAAAAATCACGTAATGTCGACATAACTGTAAGCTACTCCCCTTTGGAGTATTATGAGCGCTTGAGCGCACAGTCTTTACTCGATGACTGTAATTTAATAATAATGTCACTTCAGATATTAGTCAATATTATTTTTGGAAAATTTTAAAAGATGAACTTTTTCTTTTTACAGACAACCTTCACTGCTCAAGCATGTCGGCTAAATGGGTGGATGATCCGACTGATAATTTTAAAGAGATTAATTTTGTTAGTTGTGATTAAACTTTCAACCACTTTATTATTGATGGATTTTGTTATGAGATCAAGCTTCTTATTATCTAATTTTTCCATCGTTCTCCGGAGGGAAAGGGAGTCGTGATAGCTTTGCGACAGAGGTCCCACAAGTTTTTCGTAATTTCCGACGCCTGCAATATCCTGAGCTGCATAGATTCCTGTCAGCATCGATTCAAATTGACCAAAACCAAAAACAGGCGTAATCGCTCCCCAGCAATTTCCTACAAAAAATGTGTTACCAATCCTCGGAAATTCTGTTTTGCCTATTCGATAATCTTTGATTGAATAATCATGGATGATCTTAAAGTCCTGGTCTAATTTGACACAGCACTCTTCAAAACACTTTTCCCACAGTTGTTCTTTGTCTAATAGCTCATTTTCAGGATATTGTGGGTACACTAATACAAGCGACGCCTTCTTATCAGAATGGGGAAGTAAATAAGCCATTCCTTTCGGGGCAAAATCATAATTGAAGAAAGTATGAGCTTCCGTTTGGTTAAACTCTCCCTCAATCACAGCTCCTTTAAAGCTTGCTTTAAACGCCACGTCATACGGCTGAAATTTTTCTGTATCTAACGCATCACCTGTTGCCATAACCACATGAGTATATTCTTTGGAAATGTCTTCATAGGAGACGTTCTCGTTGAAACGAATCTTCCCTTTAAGCTGAGCAGCCAGCTGTTTTTCATAGGCTTCTGAATGCTTACCTCTCATATTCGTAAAGCCCAAATGTCCATCGATAAAGGAGGTTTCATTTTTCGAGTAAATAAAAACTTTTTGCAAATTACTGGTTGGTTTCAAATGAATATCATAGGTCTCAGACAAATATTTCACCGCATCATCATAAGGAGTATGAAACATAGAAAACATAGCCTCTGCTATAACAAAACGATCTCCAACCATTGCTCGTCTTTCAAAAATATCCGCCTGATAACCGTACTTCTCAAGAGTAAGAGCACAGGCGAGGCCAGATAAACCGGCACCCATAATGGCTATTTTCATACCTTCCCCTCCTCCATGCATTTAATTTTAATATGATGCTTAGGGAGAGATCTATACAAAAATATCCTTATATAACTGAAAAATTAACTTTTGCGTACAATATTAAATAGTCTGGATTTCAAACACCATAAAGGAAGATTATTTCGGCAAAACCGCCTTACTATTCCTTGTTTAAACTTACCGTGAAATTATCTAGAGGAGAATGAATAATGAAACATGTGACCGCTGTTTATGTGATGATTGGATTGGCAGTTATCATGTTTGCGAGTTCAAAAGCGGAAATTTCGCTAACCGTAGCGGCATCCAAGAACGAAAACAAGGTGCTCTCGATTGCACACCTGGGGGCATCGGGGTATGCGCCTGAAAACACGATGGCAGCATTTAATAAAGCTGTTGAGATGAAGGCAGATATAATTGAGTTAGATGTTCAGATGAGTAAAGATGGCGAGCTTGTGGTAATCCACGACACTACAGTT
>NZ_JRNX01000661.1 GCF_000786645.1 Halobacillus sp. BBL2006 | reverse complement strand
GTTACATAAAGACCTGGAATACCTAGACCACCACCGGCCTTCGTTGCTTTCATAATTGAATTTAGAACCGTGGCTGGAGCTTCTTGATGATTGTGTCCATGGGCCTCGAATCCAACACAGTCAACAGCTGCATCAACTTCAGGAATTCCAAGAATTTGATCGATTTGTTCAGATATATTATCGTGTTCGCTAATATTGATCGTTTCACACCCAAAGCTTTTCGCTTGCTGTAACCGTTCCTCGATAAGGTCACCGACGATAACAGTTGAAGCTCCTAATAGCTGCGCGGAGTGAGCAGCCGCAAGTCCCACTGGTCCTGCACCTGCAATATAAACTGTAGATCCCATCTTCACCCCTGCCGTATAGGCACCATGGAAGCCAGTCGGAAAAATGTCGGAAAGCATCGTCAAATCAAGCATTTTTTCCATCGCTTGGTCTTTATCAGGAAATTTAAGCACTTGAAAATCTGCATAGGGAACCATCACATATTCAGCTTGTCCACCTACCCATCCGCCCATGTCAACATACCCGTATGCAGAACCTGGCCGATCAGGATTGACATTCAAGCAAATATGGGTTTTTCCTTCAATACAATTTCGGCAGCGACCGCAGGCAATATTGAAAGGAACTGAGACAAGATCGCCTTTTTTCACAAACTCGACATCACGACCGGTTTCGATAACTTCGCCTGTAATCTCATGACCGAGCACAAGACCTTCCGGAGCTGTCGTTCGTCCACGAACCATATGCTGGTCACTTCCGCAAATGTTTGTTGACACGACTTTTAATATGACACCATGCTCACATTTACGCCCAACATTGTGAGGGTTGACCCCAGGGCCGTCCCTTAAAACAAGCTCAGGAAAATCGATATCCTTTACCGTCACTCCTCCATTACCTGTATATGCCACCGCACGATTGCCACTCATAATTTTGCAACCTCCTAATGTTTATTCCGCTCTGTTGATAGCGCTTTCATTTCTCGAATTAAAAAACTCGACCAAGCTCGGGAACGGATCAACATGTTTACGTTTGAGGTACCCCTCCTTTATGTACGAGAAGCAGACAAACTCTTTCAGGATCAGACTGAAACTAACATTTTCCAATTATTGAATCTATTCCCTGTTTGAAACTAGAACTAAACTAAGTATTTTGAATTAAAAGTATTTCCTTTCCCCTCTCTTTTTTCTTTGCAGTTTCCCTAGTCAGCCACGCTTTGATATAGAATGGCTCCACCTCTATTGTTCAAAAATCAAAAGGTCACAATTCTAATGAACTGTGACCGTAAGAAGCTTTTCAAATTATGAATTTAATAGTTTACTCATATTGAAAATCATCTTTCTTCTCCTATTCAAACATTCCTGCTTACCATTAGAAACATTATACATTCATCTGCTAATTACTATTTTGCAAGGGATCATAAACTCGTAGAGGTGAAGTGAATTCAATACCAAAGTCTTTATTTTTGACGATATCAGGGTTTAGAATTTGATCACCTTGAGGCTTTTCACCGCCTTCTGCCCATTCGACGAGGTCAGCGAACGCGTCAGTCTCTTCAGCAGGTGTAAACTCACAGTGTCCGACCGCTCTAATAGCCCGGCTGACAAGCATATCTGACTTGCCGTTTTCTGCTACTCTTTCAGCGTAAAGCTGCTCCATTGAGAATGGGACAAATAAATCGCCAATCGTATGCAGCGTCATGACTGGCACATTAATTTGACCGGAGATGTGTGGAATTTTAGCCAATCCATTTTCATTTCTTGCCTGA
>NZ_JRNX01000660.1 GCF_000786645.1 Halobacillus sp. BBL2006 | reverse complement strand
CAGTGACTCTAATGTTGCACGTACAAAGTGCGCTTTTGTCGTCCCACGAGTTAAGCCAAATACCGCACCACGCGCGTCACTATCCCAATATGGAGTTCCTAAACCGACGAAAGCTGGTACAAGGTAGACGCCATCTGTTGACTCTACAGACGTTGCGTAGCTTTCCGTTTCCGGTGCGCTTTCGATCATCTTCAGACCATCACGCAGCCACTGAATCGCAGATCCTGCTACAAAGATACTTCCTTCCAGGGCGTACTCGACTTTTCCATCAAGACCCCAGGCTAATGTTGTCAGCAAACCGTGTTCAGAAGGCACGCCTTCTTCCCCTGTGTTCATCAGCATAAAGCAGCCTGTACCATAAGTATTTTTCGCCATCCCTTTTTCAAAGCAAGCTTGTCCGAATAAAGCCGCCTGCTGATCTCCGGCGATCCCTGCAATTGGTACTTCATGACCGAAGAAATGATAATCGACTGTATTCGCATAAACTTCTGATGAGGATTTTACTTCAGGGAGCATTGATTTAGGCACCCCAAGAATATCAAGAAGCTCGTCATCCCACTTCAGATCATAAATGTTATACATCAATGTACGGGACGCATTGGAGTAATCAGTAATATGAGCATTTCCACCAGACAATTTATAAACAAGCCAGGTATCAATCGTACCGAACATTAAATCGCCGTTCTCTGCTTTTTCCCGTGCTCCGTCCACGTTATCAAGCATCCACTTCACTTTTGTTCCGGAGAAATAAGGATCTAACAGCAAGCCAGTTTTTTCCCGGAATAAGTCATTATGGCCGGCACTGCGCAATTCCTTACAAATATCCTCGGTTTGTCTTGATTGCCAAACGACAGCGTGATAAATCGGCTTTCCTGTATTTTTGTCCCAAACGACGGCCGTTTCCCTTTGGTTCGTAATTCCAATACCGGCCACTTGAGATGGGTCCACATCCGCCTTTCTTAGTACGTCAGCAATACAAGCAAGTACGGATGTCCAAATTTCATTCGCATCGTGTTCGACCCAGCCTGGTTTCGGGAAGAATTGTTCAAATTCTTTCTGTCCTGTTTCTACAATTGTTCCAGACTTATCAAACAAAATCGCTCGTGAACTTGTCGTACCCTGATCAATTGATAAAATGTACTGTTCTGCCATAATAAAATCTCTCCTCTATATAAAAATTGATTTAGCTGATTTTCTGTTCTACTTTATTGCTGACGGTACGCCCCTTTTTTAGTTCTGACCCCGCAGCTCCAACGATAATGACGGCTACGATAAGAGAAAGCACCCAGAACGCTACGGAGAATTCCTGTACGAAAATGGCTTTATAAAAGACAGATCCGTATACGCCGCCTAAAATTGGACCAACGACCGGGATCCAAGCGTATCCCCAGTCAGAACCGCCTTTTCCAGGAATAGGTAATAGGGCATGAGCAATTCTCGGTCCTAAGTCACGAGCTGGATTGATCGCATATCCAGTCGCTCCACCGAGAGACATACCAATTGCGACGATTAACAAACCAACAATCAGTGGATTTAATCCTTCGGTAAACTCGTTCGCACCAATAAACAAAATTCCCATCAATAAAACAAATGTACCAATCATCTCACTTAGTAAATTAGAAAAAGGACTGCGTACAGCAGGATCGGTAGAATAAACTGCAAGCTTCGCTCCTTGATCTTCTGTCTTGTCCCAATGAGGAAGATAATTGAGGAAAACGATACATGCTCCGATAAAGGCCCCGATCATCTGAGCTGTGATATAAATTGGAACCTTACTCCACGGGAAATCCCCGATTGAAGCTAATCCAAGCGTTACGGCTGGATTGATATGTGCCCCTGTAAAGCTTCCAACAGCGTAAATCGCCATGGCTACAGCAAGTCCCCACCCAATGGTAATGACAACCCATCCGGCTCCTTCAGCCTTGGAGTTCTTCAGAACGACTCCACCAACAACGCCTCCACCAAAAATGATCAGAATCATTGTGCCTATGAGCTCTGCAACAAATTCGGACATGAGCCACACTCCTCTATGTTATTTTCAAGCTACATGCGTTTAAAAACAAAGAGACCCACACCGAATAGCGTACTTTGGCTAAAAAGTACAAATTCTGTGTGAGTCTCCTCTTCTCCGTCACATGCTTAACTTGTTACACTCACTATAAACTTAAATGTAAGCGGTGTCAACAGGTGTTGGAATATTCTATCAATTAATGACAGGATACGATGGGGGATTAAGTTCGAAAAAGCGCGTCATTCGGCGATTTTCTTTATTTTTTTC
>NZ_JRNX01000659.1 GCF_000786645.1 Halobacillus sp. BBL2006 | reverse complement strand
CAGGAAGAAGAAAAGGCACGGGAAGCAATGCTTGCCCATTTAAGCCATGTCGAGAATTCTTTGTCGGACTATTTAAATTAAGGATCCTGAGGTCAATCAGCATCCTTTTTGTTAAGAATGGTCATCAGATGACCTTATGTATAATGTTGGGAGGAAATGAAATGAAAGTTTCCCTATTTATCACGTGTCTATGTGACACCGTTACACCAGATGTAGGAAAAGACACGGTCCAATTGCTGGAGCGGTTCGGTTGTGAAGTTGATTTTCCGGTCAATCAAACATGCTGCGGACAGCCAGCCTACAATAGTGGATATAAAAGTGAATCCATAAAAGGTATGAAACAAATGATCAAGGCTTTTGAGCAATCCGAATACGTCGTTGGTCCTTCAGGCTCGTGTGTGCATATGCTCAGAGAATATCCGAAGGTACTTAAGGATGAGCCGGGATGGAAGGAAAGAGCAGAAAAGCTGACGGCCAAGACCTACGAACTTACCCAGTTTCTGGTCGAGGTTTTGCAAGTGGAAGATGTGGGGTCAACCTTCCGAGGAACAGCAACTTATCACCCTTCCTGCCATATGACACGATTACTAGGCGTGACGGATGCTCCAAGGATATTATTAGAAAATGTGAAAGGGCTTAATCTCATTGAGCTTCCTTTGAAAGAGGACTGTTGTGGGTTTGGAGGAACATTTGCGGTGAAGAATTCAGCGATCTCGGGGCAGATGGTGCAGGAGAAAGCTGAACACATTGGTGAAACGAAGGCGGACTATTTGATTGGCGGAGATATGGGATGCCTCATGAATATGGGCGGACGTTTAAGAAGAAACGAACAGGAAGTGAAAGTCCTTCATATTGCACAGGTGTTAAACAGCCAGTAAGAAAGGAGAGCTTACGATGAGTATAAAAATCGGCAGGAAGGCTTATTCCGAACGAATTCAGGACGGAATCGACAATGCGTTTATGAGAAAAGCCGTGTCTTCAGCGCAGGGCCGCTTTCGTTCAGGCAAGTTAAAAGCGGCTGAAGAGCTTGGAGATTGGGAAGAATGGCGGACTTTAGGGGAAGAGATTCGTTCTCATACCATGGAAAACCTTGATTTCTATCTCCATCAATTAAGTGAACAGGTAGAAAAAAGAGGCGGCACAGTTTTTTTCGCAGAAAATGCGGAAGAAGCGAATACGTACATTCAGGAAATTGCTAATAAAAAGCAGGCGAAAAAAGTGGTCAAATCCAAGTCGATGGTCACAGAGGAAATCGGCTTGAATGAAGCACTTGAGAAGAGCGGCTGCGAAGTGGTGGAATCGGATTTAGGAGAATGGATTTTACAATTAGATGAAGATCCTCCGTCACATATCGTCACGCCGGCGCTTCATAAAAATAAAGAGCA
>NZ_JRNX01000068.1 GCF_000786645.1 Halobacillus sp. BBL2006 | reverse complement strand
TTTTATTTTTTCTGTTTACCCCTGCACTTTCATGCCAAACATTTCCTTTTAGAAAGACTATAGTTAAAGAGTTACCAGCGTCTTCCAAAAGAAAAAGACCGCTGCATCTGCGGTCTTTAACTAAACAGGTATTATAGTTTCAACTTAAAACACACCACTTTTTGCTCTGTCATGGATTCAATGGCAAATCGAATTCCTTCTCTCCCAATTCCAGAATTTTTCATTCCGCCGAAAGGCATCTCGTCTATTCGATAATCACTGCTATCATTGATCATGATCCCGCCTACGTCCATATGTTTAATCGAATAGAAAGCTTTCTGAATATCGTTTGTAAAGATACCTGCATGAAGTCCATAATTGACGTTGTTTGCTTTTTCAACGGCTTCCTCTAAATTTCCCACTGCTTCCATGATGACGACAGGGCCGAATATTTCTTCTTGGGCAATCCGTGCATGGCTCGGTACGTCTGTCAATACAGTCGGAGCATAATAAGCCCCGTCACGTTTCCCACCGATGGCAAGAACCGCTCCTTCTTCAATAGCCTCTTCCACCCAATTCTCTACTCTTATAGCTTCCCTTTCATTGATCATTGGACCTATATCCGTTGATGCATCCATTTTGTCACCAACTTTAAGTTGTTCAGCAAGATGGATGAATGCGTCTAAAAACGATGGATAAAGTTCTTTTTCAACATAGATACGTTGTACACCTATGCAATTTTGCCCAACAGCTGAAAAGGCACCGGAAACACAAGAAGCTGCTGCATCATCCAAATCAGCATCTTTCAATACAATGACAGGGGAATTTGAACCGAGTTCCATACTAACCTTTTTTACTCCTGCGATATGTGTGATTCTTTCCCCAGCCTCAGATCCTCCTGTAAATGAAACCATTTTAATGACAGGATGAGTGACCAGCGTATCCCCGATCTCTTTTCCTGAACCAGGAATAACCGATAAAAGACCTTTAGGCAGGCCGGCTTCGACGAACGCTTCTGCCAATTTCAGTGCACTTAACGGTGTAACAGAAGCTGGCTTTAATACAATCGCATTTCCAGATGCAATGGCAGGACCTATTTTATGAGCGACCAAATTTAAAGGATCATTGAAGGGAGTAATAGCAGCAACGACTCCGACGGGGAAGCGGTAATAGTAGCCTACTCGATCTTCACTGCCTTCATTCTGGTCGAAATTGATTGTTTGCCCATTGATTCTTCTTGCTTCTTCAGCACTAATTTGAATAGTCTGAGTAGCCCTTTTTACCTCACCTCTTGCTTCCGTTATCGTTTTACTCCCTTCAGAAGCTATGATTTGAGCGAATTCTTCTTTATGGTCACGCATATAATCCACAACATTATTCAAAACTTTTATTCGTTCATGTGTCGGCCATGACTCCAACTTTCGGTAAGTCTCATCTGCCTTTTCGATAGCATTTACCATCTCGTTTTTGGAAGCCCGGGGCACAAGGGCGATTAACTCATTGTTCTGCGGGTTGCGAACTTCAAAAGTATCCTCTCCATCAACCCACTCTCCGCCGAGTAACATTTTCATTGTCTTTACCTTTGTGTGCATGATTATTCCCCCTTAAGTTTTGGCTAAAATACGCTGTTGATTGAAATGAATAAGGTCGATCAATAAGGAATAGCCCGTTTCTTTAAGTCCTGCTCCGGCGCCTGTAAGCATGATGGATCCGGCTAAGTCGCATTCATAAACAATTGCGTTCGTTGCTCCTGTCACGCCAGCAAGAGGATCATCTTGTGCGATCCGTTCAGGTTTTACACTTGCCTCCACACTTCCATTGCGACGGGTAATTCTTGCTAACAGACGATATTTTTGCCCTTGGTTTAAGGCTGATTGGACATCATCGACGGTCAATCCCGAGATTCCTTCACATCCCACTTCCTTATGGGAGATTGGCACACCCATCACATAATTGGATAAGATGGCTGTTTTATATCTCGCATCATAGCCTTCCACATCACTTGTAGGGTCTGCTTCTGCATAACCCAGCTGTTGAGCTTTTTCTAACGCTTCTTGATAGGAAAGTCCTTTTTCCATTTCAGTAATCATGTAGTTGGTCGTACCGTTCAATATTCCTTTAATTTCCTTAATTTCATTTCCTAAAAGCGTAGTCTTAGGCATTCTGAGGGCTGGCGTCCCACTCATGACTGTACCTTCAAAGCCGAAAAATACACCTTTCGCTTTTGCCAATTCAGAAAGTTCCTCATAGGCTAAAGCAACTGGACCTTTATTCGTAGTGATGACACTCTTCTTGTTTTTGAAAGCTGTTCGACAGTGCGTAATCGCCGGCTCACCGGTTTTTACATCGGTGTAGGTGACTTCAACAATGACATCCGCATTAGAATGGATGATTGTCTCTGTGTTCGTCCAGCCCGTAATCGTCCTCCCATCTTCGGGATAGGTTTCAACAGATCCATTCTCCCTCACACAAGACAATAATTTAGAGATATCCAGCCCATCCGGGTGATAGACAGATCCCTTCATCATGTCCGCAACAGCAACAACTGAAACATCTAAATGGTGCTGGTTCTCAAGCATTTCTTTCCGCTCCAGAACGATTTCCGCAAGCGCCTGACCGACACCACCAAATCCAATGAAAGCTAGCTTTGTCGTCATACTCTTCCTCCTTTTAGCGTCTGCCACTCATATACACACTGAGTCAAAATCCTCACACCGTCATGCATTGCCTCTTCATCGATATCGAAGTCAGATTGATGGAGACTCTTTTCTTCGTTAAGTCCACATCCCAAGAAAAACATCGCTCCTGGAGTTTTTTCTGTGAAGTGACTGAAATCTTCGCTCCCCATACCGAACGGTCCTTCAAATATCTTTATTGGAAAGGCTGACTTTCTTATAATTTCATTTATAAATGGATCATTTATTAGAGCGGGTTCACCGCGATGAATCTTTAACTCATACCTTCCTCCGAGCGAAGTTACGATCTCTGCGGCTCGATGGATTTCTGAGATCATTTTTTCTCTAATTTCGTTAGTGTAAGACCTCATCGTCCCTTTGATTTCCACGGAGTCAGGAATAATGTTATTCGCATCTCCTCCATGAATTTGCCCTACACTGAGCGTGCCTACTTGCAGAGGATCAATTTTTCTGCCGTTCAAACTGTACAGCGCCTGTAATAGATAAGTAGCGATCCAAACAGGATCCGTGACATGCTGGGGATAACCCGCATGTCCTCCCGTTCCTTTAATCGTCAATTGAAAGTCATCATTATTCGCCATACTCGGTCCATCATGGACTTGAATTTCTCCCCTCTTCCTCCATGGACACATATGAAGAGCTAAGACAGCTTCTAAATCGTTCAGTCTTCCACTCTTGAGCATTTTGACAGCTCCGGTTTCTCCCGTTTCATCGCAATTTTCTTCTGCAGGTTGGAAAATTAATTTGATGGTACCTTTCAAAGCTCCCCTTTCAAAGTCCTCCGAAAGCATTTGAGCGGTTCCGAGCAATATAGCGGTGTGCGCATCATGACCGCAGGCATGCATAGCCCCAGCATACCGAGATTTATACGGAACATGCGTTTGTTCATGAATAGGCAGAGCGTCCATATCTGCTCGAAGTCCTATAACCGGTCCTTCTCCAGCATGAAGGGTGGCAATGATCCCATAGCCACCCACACCTTTTTCGATTTCATATCCTCCGATTGAACGCAGAGCTTTCTCTATTTGCTCGCTCGTTCTCTTTTCTTGAAAACTAAGCTCGGGGTATTGATGAAAGTCTCTTCTCCATTTCACTAATTGCTGGTGCAGCTGTTTTGACCTTGAGACCAAGTCCGTGTTTACGGTTGCCATGCGATCCCTCCATCAGCTTTTGGCGTAGGTTTGAATCGATTGGAATGCTTGAGCGAGATCCTGTTTGAGATCATCAATATCTTCAATTCCTGCCGAATAGCGGATTAACCCCTCAGGGATTCCCATCGCCGCTCTTTCCTCCGGTGTACATTCTACGTGACTCGTCGTTCTGGAAGGTCCAACAACGGTCTCCACAGATCCAAGATTCGCCGCACGATTCGCAAAATTCAGCTTAGGAAGAAGGTCTCTGACTGTTTCGACTCCCCCTTTGACTGCAAAGCTCAACATTCCGCCGTACCCTTTCATTTGTTCCTTCGCTATATCATGGTGAGGATGGTCTGAAAGGCCAGGGTAGAACACCGATTCCACCAGATCGAAGGTTTTCAGGTATTCGGCAATCTCTTGAGCATTTTTATTCTGCTGATCGACTCTGAGTTTCAAGGTTTTCATTCCACGCAGAAGCAGGTAAGCAGCCATAGGGTCAAGCGTAGCTCCATTGATTTCACGGTAATGGTAGACCGCTTCGACTAGTTCCTTGTTTCCACAAACAGCTCCACCAAGAGCATCTGCATGGCCACCTAAAAATTTGGTAGCACTATGGATGACTAAATCTGCTCCCAATTCAAGAGGATTCTGATTTACAGGTGTTGCAAACGTATTGTCGACGATAACAATCGCCCCAACAGCTCTTCCGGCTTCTGCCATTCTCTTAATATCGGTAATTTTCACAGTTGGATTGGTAGGACTTTCCAAGTAAAGGACCTTACATCCTTTTGCGATTTCTTCTTCTAATAATTCATGATCTCCTGTCTCACATAAAACAACTTCCACTTGCTGCTTTGGCAAAAATTCTGTAAAAATCTTATTCGTTCCTCCATACGTATCTTTGATGGATACGACGCGGTCTCCAGGAAACAGAAGCGTACCTAACGTGTTGCTGATCGCAGCCATACCTGTGGAGAAACTGGTAGCGGCTTCTGCGCCCTCAAGAATACGGATTTTCTCCTCAAAAGCTTGAACCGTCGGATTAGTGTTACGACCATAAATGTGACCAGACTTTCTCCCGACAGCCACCTCATACCATTCATCCATATCGTCGTAACCGAATGACACACTATGCACGACTGGAACCTGTGTAGCTCCAAAAGCTAATTGTTCTTTTTCACCGGCCCAGATTGTTTTTGTACTGAATTTAGCGTCTTTCATCATAAAGCTCCTCCTTTTATACAAGTAATGAATATACATGACGGGCAATAGCTGTATCCTGAACTCCCGTCCCAGATAAATCACAAACGGTAACTTGATTATCCGATTCCCGGCCTCGTTTTCGACCAGTTGTGATTTCGCCTAACTCTATAGCTTTTTCAGAGATATGAGCTTCACAATTACGAAGTTCCCCAAGTCGCTTTGATTGCTGAATGACATCGCACACAAAGACATCTGCCTTATCTAAAACTGCACATTCAAGTTCTTGTTTGTGCTCTGCATCAGATCCCATGGCGGTAATATGCAAACCAGCATGCAGCCACTCAGATTGTACAATCGGCTCTTTTGCGGGAGTCGTTGTGACCACGATGTCACTTTTTTCTACAACTTGTTGCGGACTTCCACAGACATTTACTTGAAGCCCAAGCAATTCTTTGATATCTTTTTTAAACTTCTCTGCCGCTTCCTGCCTTCTCCCATACACAAGTACATGCTCGATCGGGCGAACTAAGGTCAGTGCTTGCAGCTGTAATCTGGCTTGAGCACCGGTACCTATAATTCCAGCCACCCGACTATCCTCCCTGCTGCAATGTCGGGCAGCTACAGCACCTGCTGCTGCCGTCCGAATGTCGGTCAGCAGTCCGTTATCAGCCAGTACTGCCTCCGGGATCCCGGTCTCAGCGCTTAAAAGAATCATCATTCCGTTCGCACTCGGTAAGCCGAGCTTCGGATTATTAAAAAACCCCGATGACAGCTTCACCGCGAAACTATCGAAGCCCTCGATGTAAGCTGATTTAATATCTACTTCTCCATTGTTGATGGGAACATCCACACGCATAATCGGCGGCATATGGACTTTTTTCGTAATCAGGGCTGAAAAAGCTTCTTCGATGACCTGGATGACATCTGTATCTAACCGAATAACTTGCTCTATTTCTTCCCTGTGAAAGAGTTGAATGACCGACACCTCCTAACTGATTTGACCACTAAGGTCCATATGATCTCGCACGATCAATTCCTGCGAATAGGTGGTAAAACGCTCACTTCCTGTTTCTGTAACACGGAAGGTTTCACTAATTTCAATTCCGTCCGTATCAAACCAGAGAGCAGGGATAAGGTGAAAGGTCATGTTCGGTTCTAATACCGTACGATCTCCCTTACGAATACTAGCGGTATGTTCGCCCCAATCCGGGGGATAGTTCAGCCCTACGGAGTAACCCAGTCGTGCCTCTTTTTCATATCCATGTTTCAGAATACTTTTTCGCCACACCTCTTCCAATTCTCCACACGTTACGCCTGGTTTCGCAGCGTAAAGTACATTTTGGATTCCTTCGAGAACAACGGGAGCCACTTGTTTAAGCTTTTCGTTCGCCGGGCCGATCGAAACGGTTCTGGCAAGCGGCACATGGTACCGTTTATAACAGCCCGCCAGCTCAATAATGACCGCATTTCCTTCTACAAAAGGACGGTCAGTCCACGTCAGGTGAGGAATAGACGTATGATCTCCAGTAGGAAGTAAAGGTACTATAGCCGGGTACTCGCCTCCAAAATCGGGCGTTCCTTTCACCATGTGATAATAAATTTCAGCGGCGGTATCACATTCTCGCACGCCGGGATAAATACTTTCGACTCCTTTTGTCATCGCTAAGTCCGCGATTTGGGCGGCACGGCGCATATATTCAATTTCTTGATCAGACTTTACAATTCGTACGTAATTAACAAGCAGGGTTGCATCTTTAAACTGTGCATTGGGAAGTCCCTTCTTCAAACGTTCTAGCGCCATTCCTGTAAAATAATAGTGATCCATCTCTACTCCAATTGACCGATTCCCTTGACCGATTTGTGTTAGAATTTCTCCGATAAAATCCATAGGGTGATACGTATCGGAATGAACATAGTAATCAGGATAAGCAATGACATTTTCATCATAGATCCACGTCGTTACCCTTGCCCCGTTGGCATCTTGATAACGACCAATCCATAAAGGCTGCGGTTCATCAATGATGATCACGAGCATTTGATGGACATAAAAAGACCAGGCATCATAACCAGAAAGATAATTCATATTTGCGGGATCCGTAACCAACAGCACCTCAATACCTTTATCAGCCATCCGCTCCTTTGTTTGTTTCAGGCGATGGTGATACTCCAAAATATCAAATGGAAGCACCATTTAATTCCCTCCTGCTCTTTTTGTCTGAATATTTAAACATCGACTAACTTAATTGTATTCAATGATTTTTTTTAATGTAATGTAAAAAGTGTATGAAGTTTTAAGCTGAAATTTAATACATTATGTATCGAAGTACGTATAGTCTCTCGTAGTCCCGACGTGAAAAAAGCCAACCTCCGGAATGAGGTTCTCTTCTCTGATCCAGGAGGTTGGCTGATTTTTTGAAAATCTGGGAGCTGGGGCTTCGGAATGAATTGTTGGCCCCGTAGTCCCGGCGTGTTGATAAAAATGAAATTTTCCACAGGCGAATCTAATGATTTATACACATGTGGATATCCGATTTTAGTGGACAAATTTCTGGATAAGTTAGTAATAGTGTGGACAAAACGCCGTTGGAATTAATGTGAACTATGATCAAGAAGTTACATTTCTTTAAAGTTTCATTGATCCTGATGCCTCTAAACAGGGTATCAGTCTATTACTTTGATAAGGCGCCTTTTATGTCTGAATATATGACATTAATAGTTATTGACTGATCAATCTCCCTTGTGAGAAAATTTTACCAATAATTATTTAATCGTCGATGCTTGTTATCTTTTTTATTTACATATTCACAACTAACGTACTGAGAGCAGGCTAACTCTGAGGAGGTTGTCCACCCTTTAGCCGATTTGACTTAATTAAAACCGAATAAGGAGAGGAACGACTTGAAAAATCGTTTTCTACATGGCTTTTTGCTAACTGTCGCCTTTGTGGTATCTTTTTCAAGCTTTTCATCTTTTGTCACTTACGCCGATCAAGTTAAAGTCGATTACGTTGCTTTGGGTGATTCACTAGCTGCAGGTGTCACCCCTGAAAGTACGCCTGAAAATCCACCTAAGAACGGCTATGCAGACTACTTAGCAAGACACATCAATGAATTAGGCTCTCTACAATCTTACGAAAAACGCTATGCAGTTCCAGGATACACGAGCCAAAACGTCATTAATGATTTGATAGCCGATGTAAAAAAACCATCAGAAGCCCTTGATCCGAGAGGTCTGCGCACCGCCGTTTCAAATGCAGAAATCGTTACGGTCAGCGCTGGTGCAAACGATATGTTACGAACGTTAAAGATTGACGGTGATACTGGTGAAACTACGATCGATCTTGAAAAGTTTGAACAATCCCTTCAGACCGTAGGAAAGAACCTTACAGCAATATATGCTGAAGTAAAAGGATTGAATCCTGAAGTCGATGTCTATTTCATGGGGTATTACAACCCATATCCTTATCTGCCATCTGACCAGAAGGCCAAGCTTGATACCGCACTTCAACAATTGAACAATGTTATTCAACAGGCGGCAGCTGCAACGGGAGTTTCATACGTTCCTACAAGCGAGCAATTCCAAAAACAAGCAAAGAATCTATTACCAGACCCAACCAATATCCACCCTAATAAAGAAGGACACCTTGTGATTGCCAATCAGTTCTGGAAAGCTTTTGAGCTGCAAGAACCTACTGAGTTCAATGATGTAGATAACGATAGCTATGCTTTCAATGAAATCAATGAATTAACTGCCAAAGGAATTTTAAAAGGCTATGGGGATGGATCATTCGGACCAAATGATTCAATCAAGCGCAGCCATGCTTCAATCATGTTGACAAGAAGCATCATTTTCCATAACGAGGACATGCCCGCAGATCCTGATTTTTCAGATATTTGGTCAAATATGGCCTCCTACTCTTCCATTGCGAGATTAACAGAAGAAGGAGTCATTGATGGATTTCCAGGAGGGATGTTCAAACCTAATGAAAGCTTAACAAGAGAGCAAATGGCAAAAATTTTAGTCACTGCTCTCAAGTTAGAAAGTAAGCATACAGATCTTTCTTTTCCCGACGTTGATGAAGATAGCTGGGCCTACCCCTATATCAAAATTCTAGCTGAACACGAAATCACGTTAGGTCATGAGGATGGAGAATTTAAACCGAAACAAGAAGTTACACGAGAGCAGCTCGCTGCATTCCTCGCTCGGAGCATGAGGAATGAATAAGCAAAGAAGGTTCTAAGCTTCCACTTTTCCATAATAAAAGAGGCTTGGACAAAACTGAATGAAACGCAAAAATTTCGAACGATTTGTTGAAATCATCAGTTCGGAATTTTTGTGTGCCAAAAAAAGAGTGAATGACCGCTCCGTCAAAACACTTCGCTTTCCACGGGCACGGCCTCAGCTTCCTCGGAAAGCAAAGAAC
>NZ_JRNX01000658.1 GCF_000786645.1 Halobacillus sp. BBL2006 | reverse complement strand
TTGACCAGTTCCTTCCGACGGATCTCTGGCAGGGTTTCTCGTGTTGCGAAAGCTGGTTTTCCTAAGTTTCTACCCATCTCACCTAAAGTAAGGCATGCGTATGTGAGGGGGGTTCCTTGTTTTATATGGGAAGCGATTGTTCCGGAGACCCCGAAAGCTTCATCATCAGGGTGCGGAAAAATCACGAGAACGTGGCGTTCTTTTTCAATCATGGAAATCACTCCTTCGGCAGACTTCTATTTTTTCATTATTACTTAATTTTATACAAAATTAAAGCTATTTGTTTCTCGTGTCTCAGGGGATGAAGCGAATTGAATATTTTATGGGAGATTAGGATCCATTTTTTTCTAGAAGGATAGGTTTATATTATTTTGTGACAAGGAACATCATCCATATAGTGTAAAAAAAGAAGGGAGTAATGGAAATGCAAGAAAGAATAGACTATTTGACCGATTGGTTGCAACATAAAGTAGAGGAAGCTGGAGCTGACGGGCTGCTGGTAGGAATCAGTGGTGGGATCGATTCAGCCGTTGTTTCCTATCTAATTAAACACGCTTTTCCTGAACAGTCATTAGGTGTGATTTTGCCGATTAACAAAGGAGTTGAAGATCAGGAAGATGCTTTAAGTGTTGTAGAAGGAGCGGATTTGGATTATGTAGGCGTCGAGCTTACAAATGCTTATAAAGAGACATATTCTACCATTCAGAGACAATTAGAAGAAAAGGGAGACTGGAATGAAGAGAACTCCCAGCTAGGCGGAGCTAATTTACAAGCAAGACTGCGCATGAGCACCTTGTATGCGATCGGGAATAATTATAATTATTTAGTGGTCGGCACCGATAACGCTGCGGAAGATTATACAGGATACTTTACGAAGTATGGAGATGGCGGAGTCGATTTGGTTCCTTTATTGCATTTGAGAAAAGAAGAAGTTCGTGAGATGGCGAAAGCCTTAGATGTGCCTGACTCCATCATTCATAAAAAACCGAGCGCAGAGTTGTGGGAAGGTCAATCGGATGAAGAGGAATTAGGAATCTCATATGACACGATCGACGCATTTTTACGTGGGGATAAGGTCGACAGAGAGGATGAAAAGCGTTTGCGAGAGCTTCATAAGAAAACGGAGCATAAACGTCAAATTCCTGCTGCACCTGAGAGGTATAAAGGAGAGTGAACACGATGAAGCAGCTAGAGCAACAGGATACAGCACTGATCATCATCGATATGATCAATAAGATGGACTTTGATGGAGGAGAGGCTTTATTGGAGAACGCTTTGCCAATGGCTGAAAACCTTCGGGCGCTAAAGAAAGAAATGAAGGACTCAGGATGCCCGGTCATTTACGTGAATGATAACTTCGGTCTTTGGCAGGATAATGTATCTGATCTTATTGATGAGTGCAAAAAAGGACCGGGGAAACCACTTATCGAGAGAATTCTTCCTGATGAGGATGATTACTTTATCATAAAACCGAAACATTCGGGATTCTTCGGGACACAGTTAGGCATTCTGTTAGGTCAACTTGGGGTGAAGAAATTAATTCTAACTGGTATAGCTGGAGATATTTGTGTTTTATTTACGGCGAACGATGCTTATATGAGAGAATATGAAATCTGGGTTCCTTCTGACTGCATCGCCTCAGAGTCAGAAGAAGGAAATAACAGTGCCATCAGCATTATGGAGAGATCCTTGTCCGTCGATACGAGAAAAAGTACGCAGGCAGACAGAAAAGAAATCTTTGACTATTGACTTTTCCTTACAATATCGCATAAATTAAAGATATGAACAGAATGTGGCTCCGCCACGAATATCCTTAATTAAGAGGAGAATGATTTATGAGTGTGGTTGTTCTTAACTAATCCATCAACTGGATATTTTCTTGTATAACGTACAGACGGATGTGCAATCGGCACGTCTAGTTTGTGATGACGTTTTACAGGAACAGTTAAGAACAAGCATAAGCATAGCCGAACCATTATTCATTAGCTATGACTGGCTTATTCAGTCATAGCTTTTTTATATGGTTTAGTGGCGGAGCAAGAAAGATCACGGCTCATTAGTGAGCACGTGTTTCTGTTCATCAAGCCGCGACGAGCTTACTTCAGCTTGTCGCGGCTTTTTTTATAGACTTTTTTAAATATTTAAGGAGGATTCTTACATTGAATCAACGGACCTATCAAACATTGGAATTCATTGAGATACTTGAAAACGTAAGCAGTTATGCCTTCACGAAGGAAGGAAAAGAATCGATACGGCATGCTTCTCCATCAAGAGACCGTAAACAATTAGAGCGACAGCATGATGAAGTGAAGGAGGCGATTGCCATTTTGAACGTTAGTGGCAATGTCCCTATTCATACGCTGGATGATGTGAGCTATATGATCGATCAGGGGAAAAAGGGAGTGTATATCCGTGCGAACCAGTTTTCCAGTCTGCTTTCTTTTCTTGATCATTGTACAAAGTTGAAGCGCTTTATGGCGGATAAAGCTATCATTGCCCCTGCCATACATTTATATGCTTCATCGATTGCAGATCTAAGTCAACTGGAAGAAGATATTTTGCAAAGCATCCGGCACGGGCAAGTGGATGACCATGCTTCCAAAGCTCTTGCTAAAATCAGAAAACAGATCGGCATCAAGCAGACGCGTCTAAAAGAAAGACTTGAAGCGCAGGCAAAGAAATATAAAACCTATATGCAGGAATCGCAACCCGTAGAGAAGAACGGTTGTTACACATTGCCTGTCAAGCGGGAAAACCGAAACAAAGTGAAGGGGTCCATTGTAGATCAGTCCTCTTCAGGTGCAACGGTATTCATCGAGCCTGAGGAAATTACAAGGATTCAAGAAGAACTTCAGCTCTTGAAAATGAATGAAGAACACGAAGTAGAGCAGATTCTTTACTCGTTGACAGGAGAAGTCATTCGTCATGAACAAGAATTGCAGATCGCTATTGAAACGATGCATCACTACGACATCCTTTTTGCAAAAGCAAAATTCAGCCGGTCCATCAAAGGGAGCACTCCGATTTTTTCAGAAGGGTTCGCTATGAATGTGATGGAGGCAAGACACCCGCTGTTAGGGGAGAAAGCCGTCCCTTTGACGGTTCATCTTGATGAGACAGAACAAGCACTGCTCATTACTGGCCCTAATACTGGAGGGAAGACAGTGACGCTTAAAACGATTGGTCTACTTTGTCTCATGGCTCAAACCGGCCTGCCTATCCCTGCGAAGGAAGCCACAGTACTCCCAATCTTCCAGCACATTCTTGTCGATATCGGAGATGGCCAAAGCATTGAAGAAAACTTGAGTACGTTTAGCTCAAGGCTTGTAAATTTAATCGATATTTTGAAAGAAGCTAATGATCATTCCCTGCTGCTATTGGATGAAATCGGTTCAGGGACGGATCCGGGTGAAGGAATGGGACTCGCCACAGCAATCTTGGATCAACTAGCTGAAAAAGGGTCGACAATCCTTGCTACGACTCACTATAGTGAGATGAAAGAATATGCACGAAATAAACCTGGCTTCATTAATGGAGCAATGGAGTTTGATTTGAAAACCTTGAAGCCCACTTACAAACTGTTGCTTGGAACATCAGGAAAAAGTCAGGCTTTTGACATTGCTCATAAGCTTGGGTTACATCCTGATATTTTGAAACATGCGTATCAAATTACGTATAAGCAAGAGTCTAGTTTTGAAGTGGATGAGCAAAGTTTGAAACAAGAGGCTTATCGAAGGCAAGTAGCTAGTAACCGCTATGCAAGGAACAAAGCTGTTCCAAAGAAAAAAAGAGAAGAACCAAAGT
>NZ_JRNX01000657.1 GCF_000786645.1 Halobacillus sp. BBL2006 | reverse complement strand
GCCGCCATTACGGGTCTTTCTACGAAGGCAGTTGCCATCATTATCGGGATCCTTTCTGGGATCTTGTTGTGGATTGGGAAATACAAAATCATTGAACGGGTATTTATTGCTCTTATTCTGGTCATGACGCTTAGTTTTGTCATTACCGCGATTGTAATCAAACCCGATCTAACGGCTATTTTAACAGAAGGGTTAGTCCCGTCAGTTTCAGCTGGAAATGTCCTGTTCGTTATTTCATTAATTGGAACAACGATTGTTCCGTATACATTATTCTTACAGTCCTCGACTGTACAAGAACGTTTCAAGGGTGAGAAGGAGTTGAAAGACAGCCGGTTTGATGTGGTATTTACAATTACGATCTGTGGAATCATCTCTGTTGCCATCATTATTACAGCAGCAGCAGCTTTCCCTTTAGGGACGGGAATTAACGACCCTGGTACAATGGCGGATCAGTTAAAACCATTACTTGGTTCTTGGGCAAAGTATGTGTTTGCGTTTGGAATTTTTGCCGCGGGGATCTCTTCTTCAATGACAGCACCGTTAGCCGCCGCTTATGCCACAGCCGGTGCATTAGGATGGGAGAAGAATCTTCGCTCAGCAAAATTCCGCTCTGTATGGATAGGAATACTGCTGATTGGTATTATTTTTGCAAGTCTCGGTTATGACCCCATTCAGCTCATTGTCTTTTCCCAATACGCAAATGGGTTGATCCTGCCTGTTATTGTACTGTTCCTCATGTTTGCTATGAACAATCGAAAGACTTTGCAAGGACATGTCAATTCACTGTGGCTGAATATTGTAGGTTGGATCATATTTGCTATTACAGTGACTCTATCTCTTATATCTTTTGGTATCTTTTAACCGCATCGTTAATAGACAAGAATAGGGGGGCTTCCATTTGTGGGAGCTCCTATTTTTTATAAGCATGAATGAAACAAAACAGAACCTCTTGTACGTAAAAATAAGCAAACCAGGCCGATCTCATACTTAAGCAGTAGAAATGTTCCACCTTGATTCCGAAGAGAAAAAGGGCAATAAGATTTATTGTAGATGATGTGATCTCTACTATAATTCGTTTTTTGAAAATACAGTGACATTAAAAGGAGTCGAAAACATATGGTACAACCGATCACATTGTGGCTAGATGATGAAAACCATTTGGGAGTCGTTGAACTTGAAGACCGTGTTTTTGGAACTTCTTTTCACCCGGTTCAATGTACGTCCAAAGTTGGGGGGAGCTTTCAGATTATCAATTATCTTTGGTACACAACGTACACCGGGGCCAGACACTATTTCAGAGCCCATACGAATTCTTACACTCCTGCAGGGCGAATGAAAAAAGTTAACCCAGAGCTTTGTGTAAGGTTAGAAAGAGGGAGATAATTCATAGTTGGTAAAGCTTGTGAACTTTACATACAAAAACCTGATTCGTTTAAACTAAGGAAAATGTGAATGGGGGATGACAGATGACTTTATTCCGGCTTGGCTATGTGGCCATGAGTGTAAACCTTCAAAATGCGTCTCCTTCCCAGACAATGACCTACAAAACTTTTAAACAAATTCGTGATCGGGACGCGGCAATCAGAAAACTTGAAAGAATCGCTCAATCCAATATCCATAATTGTTTGCGATTGCTAAAACATAATAAAGCTCATGATATGAATTTTTTCAGGTTAAGCTCAAGAATTGTACCCCTTGCAACTCACGAAGAATTAAATGGATGGGATTACCTGTCTGGGATAAAGGATGATCTCAAAGAATTAGGGTCTTATGCGGAATCGAACAATATGCGCCTTGACTTCCATCCGGATCATTTTGTCGTTCTTAATTCTCCAGATGAAGCGATTTTCAAAACATCCATGAAGGTCTTGAAATACCATTATCTTTTACTACATCAGATGGGGATCGATCCGATGCATCGCTGCGTGTTTCATTTAGGTGGTCGCTATGATGATAAGGAAAAGTCACTCGAACGCTTTATCGAAAATTGGTCCCTTGTGCCAAAAGGAATTCAAAAATTAGTGATGATCGAAAATGACGATACCTCTTATACAGTAGAGAATTGTCTGTATATATGTGAAAAGTTAAATATCCCACTCGTTTTTGATCTCCATCACCATTTAGCAAACCATGACGTAGGAGATTGGCATGTCTACTGGGAACGTATAATGAATACGTGGTCTCACTCTCCATTACCACTTAAAATGCATATCTCAAGTCCAAAGAGTAGAGAAGATTTCAAGAGTCATGCAGATTTTGTAGATGCAGAGATGTTCCTGGATTTTGTGAAAAAAGTAAATGGGTCGATTGAACAGATCGATTGCATGATCGAAGCGAAGCAAAAGGACGATGCTTTGTTCAGATTAGTAGAGGACCTAAAAGAGCATCCGAATATCATAATGGAGACAGAAAGCTCTATTACATGGAAAGATTAGAATCCTGCTTAACCTTCATAGGTTAAGCAGTTTTTTGGTGGCATTCGAATTTTTCAAGATTCAAGTACTTAGATAAAAGCAAGAAAGCAAGGTAATGTGCATAGAGAATTGGTAAGTGAAGTGAAAGACTCTGGTGTAATTGGTCACAAACTCTGAAATAGCTTATTAACTCTTTGATCCTTAATCCTTATCGAACCCCTCCATGGCTAATCTTAACCGCTTACCAATCTGATAAACAGCGAATTCTAAAAAAGGATAGGTATTCGTTGTTAATATCTTTAAGTTTTGAAATAATTGGAATGAAACTTAGTGTTTCTCGATCAACTTAATGACTTAACTCAAAAGATAGGGGATAGAAAAGTGGGGAATCTAATAAAGTCCATTCTATATTGGGGGTTAATTTTCCCTGTCGGTTTTGTGATCATCCGTATTCTTATTGACTATATGTTCGGGAGAGAAGTGACTTTAATCTCTTATATTCCAGTGTATTTAGGATCACTGATCGCCGGGTTAGTTTTCGTTGGTCCGCTTATGTATTTGGTTTCTCGATTAAGGAAGAGGAAGAGAAACTAGTCACAATGGAAGTGAACTGAACTGTAAAGAGGGGAAATTTAGATTTACTGGTTAAAAGGTTCCATTTAACGTGGCTTGGAAAGAGTGAGCCGTTCACCTTAGAAAAGGAATGAATTTTTTAGAAGGTGTATCCGACATATCGCTTATGTCGCCTCTAATACAGCTAAATATATCTATCATTCGACACCTTAAATCATGGGCTTTTTTACTCTTTTTTGTATCGCTCG
>NZ_JRNX01000656.1 GCF_000786645.1 Halobacillus sp. BBL2006 | reverse complement strand
ATGGCTCGTAGAGGGAAGTGATGGTTTTTTTAAGGAGCAGCTTCATCAGTTAGCTGAGGAAGGTCAACGTGTTGGCGTCATCGCAAGTAAGGAATTAGCAAATCAGCTCGATCACGAACGGGTAATTGCGTGTGGGTCACGCGATCGTTTGAATGAAGTGGCTGGCCGTCTGTACGCGGCATTACGTGAGTTTAAAAAAGCTGATGTTGATGTGATCTTATGTGAATCATTTAAGGAAACTGGAGTAGGAGCCGCCATTATGAATCGTCTCACAAAAGCGTCTGTAAAAATTTTAAAACAAGGATAGTCTATCAGCCTTCTTTCCCGCATACCATGATATAGCATGTCCGGGAAGGGGGCTTTTAAATGGTACACGCTTCGTCTTTAATACTTCTTTCTTTAGCGTTAGGGCTAGATGCTTTCTCGGTAGCCCTCGGAATGGGATTACAGTCAGTCAGATTGAAGCATGCATTTTTTTCTGGAATCATTGTAGGTGTCTTCCATATGTTCATGCCAGGGCTAGGCATGTTTTTTGGAAGATGGCTTTCTTCCAGCGCTAGTGAATGGACGACTTTAGGAGGAGGACTTCTGCTTTTTTGCATAGGAAGCTACGCTATTTTTGCCTCCTTTACTGAGAAACACTCTGTCGCTTACACGTTATATGGAGCTGGGATTTGGTTGTTTGCACTGAGTGTGAGTATTGATAGCTTTCCTGTGGGGTTCAGTTTAGGATTGAGAGGTTCAGAAGTTTTTGTATCTGTCTTGTCTTTTGGACTTTTTAGCATGGTATTGACGTGGTCCGGTTTTGTCGTAGGAAGACATGCGAGCAGCTGGCTCGGTACCTATAGTGAGCTGCTTGGCGGTGCCATATTGTGCGCTCTCGGCCTCTACACCATTTTTTGACAAAAATTTCAGTCCCATATCATCCTGTGATATTATAGAAGAAAAGTTCATTGAGGAATAGGAGACGTAATAGGAATGAATATTTTATTTGTTTGTACCGGAAATACGTGTCGAAGCCCAATGGCAGAAGCCATTCTTAGGGCTAAAAGGAGTGGAGGTGAAGTCAAATCAGCAGGCATATTTGCTGGTAAGGGTGAACCTATGGCTGAAAACTCCCGAAAAGTACTGGATGAGGTGGGGCTCGTGCTTGATCATGAAACGACTCCGATTGGTGAAGAAATATTGGACTGGGCTGATCTGGTTCTAACGATGACTGATCGTCATAAGCAAACCTTAGCTTTGCAGTATCCAACGCATCAAGACAAGTATTATACGCTCAAAGAATATGTCCTCATTGAAGATGAACAGTGGGAGAAGCTTAAGAAGCTGTACACAAATTTTGAGGAGAAACGCAGCAAAATTCTCAGAGAATCTATGAAAGATATGGAAGCTGAAGAGCTGGACCGGAGACTCATGCAGGAGTTAGAAGATGATATAAGGGAAATTGAAGAATTGGAAAACAAGCTTCCAGACATTAATATATCCGACCCTTTTGGTGGAAGTGTGAACGTTTATCGCCAGACGAGAGATGAACTGGAAAACCATATTAATCTTCTAGTCAAAAAAATAGACCAACACAACAAGGAATAATGTTCTGGTATTGAAAATTGAGAGGGAAGTGCTATACGTTAAGTTTTGCAAGGGAGATTGGTCTTATTTATTTCTTTATTAGCATTAGCGGTGATCAACTATATCACCTACATGCATTTATCTATGTATAACTTAATGTACTTTTGAATACCTGTACTTTTCGAAAGAGGTCTTACAGTTTTTACTTTAGTATTGAGGTGAGAACAGTGATCTGCCTGATTTATGAGTACATTTACCTATTCTTACATAAGCTAGAGAGTGTAGCGATTCTTTCATCCGAAATTCTAAATCGGATGATGAGAATCGCTTTCTTTTGTACCTTTCCCGCAATCTTAGGAATATAGGATCGTTTATACATGTGAAATATACAAGAGAAAATGAACAGATTGAGAATTTGTGCGAGTTAGCGGGTGCGCTAGAGAAGAGGGTTAAAACCGTAAAACTGCAAATCTTTCGAATTCAATTGACAGTTATGAAGGAAACTGGCACGATTAGGGTGATTATATGTAGACGGGAGTGCATAGAACCTATGAAAGTAATTCTTGCTTCGGACCACGGTGGCGTCAATTTGCGTCGTGAAGTGGCGGATGTTTTAACAGATCTGCAAGTTGATTTTGAGGATATTGGTTGTGATTGTGAAAGCTCTGTTGACTATCCTGATTATGCCATCCCTGCTGCAGAACGTGTAGCTAGTGGGGAATTTGATAAAGCCATCCTAATTTGTGGAACAGGAATCGGCATGTCCATTTCTGCTAATAAAGTGAAAGGCATTCGTGCAGCCCTTGTTCATGACTTATTCACAGCTAAGGTGACTCGTGAACATAACGATTCGAATGTTCTTTGCATGGGTGAACGGGTGATCGGCCCAGGATTGGCAAAAGAGATAGCTAAAACATGGGTCTCAACAGATTTTGAAGCCGGTCGCCACGAAAGACGCGTAAGTAAGATTGCCGAATACGAAAATAAGTAATACAATGGAACATAACTTAGCGGAAGCGTTCATCAAAAGCTGAAGCTGACAAATATAGAGAAGTCATTGCTTCTCTTTTTCTAGAATACTGGCCATAGGGAGGGGTATTCGTGACTGATGTCAAAGCCATTCAAGCAGATGTAAGATCTGTCGTTGAACAGCTTCTTGATAGTGACACCATACGGGAAGGCTTTTTCGTTATTGGATGTTCTACCAGCGAAATCGCTGGTGAACGGATCGGTACCTCTGGAAGTGAGGAGATTGCTTCTGTAGTATTTGAGGAATTACAGCAAATTTCTCAAAAAACAAAAGCCGAGCTCGC
>NZ_JRNX01000655.1 GCF_000786645.1 Halobacillus sp. BBL2006 | reverse complement strand
AAAGCGAAGCATTCTGTCGGAGCGGCCATACTTCCACCTTACATGATGTCCTAAGTAATAGAATTAATTGGATATGTTACACTAATCTAACAAAAAATCCGAATGGTGGTGAAATCTTATCAAAAAAAATTTCACCACCATTCGGATTTTAAATCGCTACAACAATTTTGTCCCAGCCTCTTTTCGTTACTTTTTTAAATGTTCTATGATAGATGAATCCAAGCTTCGCACGTGAAGATCCCTTTGTGGAAACGGAATTTCTACACCGCTTTCCCTGAAGATCGCATCAATTCTGAAATTCAAGTTACTTTTTATCCGAATGACATGTTCGGGATTTGAGATCCAGACAAACAACTCAAAGTTCAATGATGAATCACCAAATTCTTTGAAGTTGACGAAGGGTTCCGGATGATTCCTCACCGTTGGCGAAACACCAGCTTCATCTTCCGCTACTTGCAACAGTAGTTCCTTCACTAAGGGTACGTCGCTACCGTAAGCTACTCCTACTGGAATGACGAGTCGCATCACTTTATCGCTATACGAACGGTTGATCACGTGCTCTTCCAGGAAATAAGAGTTCGGTACAATAATATGTTCATTGTCCAATGTCTTAATGACTGTTGCCCGCATATTGATTCTTTCCACATCTCCGATGATATCGTCGACAATGACCCTATCCCCGACCTTGATCGGGCGCTCAAAAAGCAGGATAATACCGGAAATGAAATTCGATGCGATGTTCTGCATCCCAAAGCCGATTCCAACACCGAGGACACCCGCAAATACGGTCAAAGCGCTCAATTCAAAGCCCACGGTCGATAAACTTACGATGATTGCCAGCACCATGATGATATAATGGAAAGCCTTATCGAAAGTGAAGCGGACACCTTTATCCAGTTCATAACGCTTGTACACCCCTGGAAACACATAGCTTCTCACTAAGTTAGACAACCGGTTCGTCAACGAGATAATCAACAGGGCAATAATTAACAAAAATACTGAAACAGGCTCTGATCCAATGGAAAACAAGGCACTAAACATCCAGTCCGAGCTTCTAAAATGGATCAATGTATAGATAATGATGCCATAAAGAGTGAGCCAATTAAGGATACTTTTGACCATATAATAGACGCTTGAACGTTGATCCTTCTTTGAGCTCCACCGCTTCACAATGTTTAAGAGGAGCCATCTGAGTGTGATAACGGCGACGATAGCCAGAGCATAGATAATGAGAGAATTCTTTCCAACTTGTTCGATCCAGAAATTCACATAAAAAATCCTTCCTCTAAGTCTTTTCTGCACTTTCCAGTTTCTTAAAGTTTCGGCTGATCGGTCTTGGGGCTTTCATTTTATCGAAGAAGATCTGGTACGTGTTTTTCTTTTCATCAATATCCTCCACGGTACCGACACCGAACACGGGGTGCATAACCCTCGCCCCTCTTTCAAAGCCTTCCCCTATTTGTTCCTGTTTTTGAGGATGAGAAGCACGGATGTACTCCTTTGCTTCCTCAATCAATGCTTCATCCAATTCCCCGATTCGTTCATAAAGCTCGTCTTCCACTTCAAAAATGAAACGGGACGGATACTTTTTCTGCCCTCCGTTTTGAAAGCCTTCTGATTCTGTTAAATATAGCTCCCTTTCCGCCCGGGTCACGGCAACATAAGCAAGACGCCTTTCTTCTTCAAGCGCACGCTCTTTTCGCTGTCTTAACGCCCTGACATTCGGTAAGACGCTTTCTGTCATTCCGACTACAAAAACGTAAGGAAATTCTAGTCCTTTTGCGGTGTGAATCGTCATCATTTTCACAGAATCAATTTGGTCATCACGATCATCATCAGTGTAAAGAGAGATCATTTGCAAATACTCGTTTAAATCAATATCTTCTCCAAGCGTTTGTTCATACTGAACGATCGAGTGAAGCAGTTCTGTCAAATTATCAAGACGCTCCTGATCTCCATCTTCTCGACGATAGGCCTCATATCCTGTTACTTGCATCGCTTCCTGAAGGAGCTCTGAAACGTTCAGCTCTTCCCTGCGTTTGCGCAAGTGTTCGATAGCCTCAATAAAGCCTCGCGCATCCGTTCTTCTCATCCGGTCATGAGCGACATACTTTTTCAAGGTTTCATATAAAGTGAGGTCATCTTGTTCTGCTTTTTCCCTCAGAAACTGCATTCGCTTCTTACCGATTTGCCGTTTCGGGACATTAATAATCCGTGAAAAAGACAAATCATCTCCCACAGCGACCATCCTCAAATGAGCGAGCGCATCTTTAATTTCCATCCGATCAAAGAATTTAAATCCGCCGAAGATGGTATATTCAATATTTGCTTGTATCAATTCCTGTTCAACGAAACGGGACAAGTAATTGGTACGATATAATACCGCAATATCTTGATAATTCGCCCCTTTTGTTTCTATGATCTTCTGCATCTGCTGGACGACCCACTTCGCTTCTTGTAATTCATCTTTCCCATGGTAATGGACAACTTTCACACCAGAGGGGTTGTCTGTTTCCATATCCTTCTCGACCCGGAAGTAATTATTTTGGATTAGGGCATTCCCTAAAGATAAAATCTCTGGAGTTGACCGGTAATTTTGTTTTAGAAAAATCGTTTGCGAATCCTTAAAGAATTTCTCAAACTCCACGATATACTGCGGATCTGCACCTCTCCACTCATAAATCGTCTGATCAGGATCACCGACAACGAATAAGTTGCCATGCTTCTCCGCGAGCATTTTTACAAGCTCGTACTGCTTCAGACTGCTGTCCTGAAATTCATCAACCTGAATATAAACAAGCCGGTCCTGCCATTT
>NZ_JRNX01000654.1 GCF_000786645.1 Halobacillus sp. BBL2006 | reverse complement strand
TTCCCTCTCCCTGATAATGAAGTGCGAACGGTGTTTTTGATCAAAGCCGGAGAGTACAAGAACATTAAAGAAAAAGGGCTGGAGTACTTATATCAAGCTTACAGTGAATTGGAACCCGAACTATCAGAAGGTGTTCGCAGTATTGAAGATTGGAAAAAAGTACAGTTGATGATCCCTTACACTTACCATGTCGATCATTACTATTCAGGTAACCTTGCTATTATTGGAGATGCTGCTCACACCGTCCATCCTATGGCAGGAGAGGGTATGAATCTAGCTATTCAAGACGCTGACGTACTCGGAGAATTACTGGCTTGGTGTAAAGAAGAAGGCAAGTCTTATCATGAGTATCTCCATTTTTATGAAGACGTACGTAAGCCGAGAGTAGGATTTTTGCTGCAGCTCAGTCACTTATCCGCTCTCGTCTATTCCTTCCGTAATGAATGGTGGAGGAAGCTTCGTATGAATGCGGTTCAACGCATTTTAGATGATGATCAGTTACATGTGAAACAAATGCTGAATATCTCTGGTCTTGGCCGTTGGGATTTCACACTTATGGATAGAGCTGTTCAAGGAGGCATGCTTCCTGCCAGAAACAAGCGCATCGCTGATCAAACACAAAGAAAGTATTTATTTTCTGAGACAGAAGATTATCCATGGAAGGCAAGATATAGAAA
>NZ_JRNX01000653.1 GCF_000786645.1 Halobacillus sp. BBL2006 | reverse complement strand
ATGGCGGGTGTTCCTAAGATATCCTTCATTATTAAATCAATCATGTGTATCGCTCCTTTGTTGTTTTAGTTTGATTACAAGTTATTTTCTAGGGCTTCACGGAGCTCATTCTTGTCCATCAAGTTTTTCAGTTTCACCACATTTTTGTTTCCATCTTCAAGGCTTCCGACGATATCCTCAGAACCTAGGAATAGGTCTGCTTGTTCAGACTTTGCTGTTGTTAAGTCTGTGTGGGATACTTCTGCTTCTTTACCCATTTCCTTCAATGCTGCTTTCACGTTCATTTCTACGATCATGCTGCTTCCTAAACCATTTCCACATACAACTAATACTTTTTTCATTTTAATTCCTCCTCAAATTTTTTAAGCTTCTACTGTTTTGTTAACTAGTTCAATTACAGTCTTTGTGTCATTAGCTTCAATTAAGCGCTCGACATTTTCTTCATCTGACAACAACTCAGTGAGCTGAGCTAATGCTTTTAAGTGGGTTTGATTATCAATCGCTGCTAGAACAATCACTAACTGGGCGCGATGTTTTTCCTTATCTGAAAAATAAACAGGTTCTTTCAGTCTCAAGAAACTCATTCCCAGTTTTTCTACCCCAGCTTCGGGACGCGCATGGGGAATGGCAATTCTTGGCGCGATGACAATATAGGGTCCTGTCTCCTTAACATTGTCAATCATCGCCTGAATATACTCTGGTTTGATCGATTCTTGATCGACCAGGGGCTGAGCAGCCAATTTAATGGCCTCTTCCCAATTGTTTACCTGATCTTTAAATTGGATCGTTTGTTCCGTTAATAATTCGTTAAGCATAGGCTTTCGCAGCTCCTTTGTCAGCGGAGTATTTTGTTCTAAAAGATGAACGAGTTCTCTTTTTAGTTCGTCTTTTTGATGGATTGTGGCATATTGTTCGATTACAGCCATTAGTTGGTTCGTTGAATCCTTCTCTGGCTCTTTCGATTGGAAAAGCTCATTCATCCGCCGCATAATCTGTTCCTTTTCAAGGTTGGTCAAGATCGCTGGAACATGGATAACGGGAATGTCTTTTGCCTTAATATAATTAGTAGAAAAAATGACGTCTGCTTTCGGTTCAATGGATTGGTATTCCCTGATGGACATGGTTTGGATGACGTTCAAGCCAGCGATCAGATTTTCTAATTGGGTGCGTAACATGTTCGATGTGCCAATTCCGTTTTCACAAACGATGATCGCTCTAAACTTCGTTTCCACTTGCTTTTTCTCTTTCGTAAGCCATCCACCAAAGTGCAGGGTGATATAAGCAACTTCTTCATCTGGAATCGTTTCCCCAACATAAAGCTCTAAGTGCTTCATGACCCGTTTGGTTAAGTGGAAGATGTCCGGATAGTTTTCCTGGATACTTTCCGCTAGATCGTTGGCGATTTTCACCCCATATTTCAAGCGGTAGTACGTAGGCTTAATGTGGGAAATAAGGTTTTCCTCAAGCCCTTCCTTATCATCAAACACGACAGCTGAATACAATTGAAAGTCAGCGATCATCTCCTGAACCACATTTCGCAGTCCGGATAGTTCTCGTTCCGTATAACGGCTGAAGTCATCGTGCTGGACTTTGGAACCTAGTAAGTTCATTGTAATGAAGCAAATCTCATCATCCGGGAAGGAAATACCCCATAATTCCTTGAGTTTATTCGTAATGAGCAGGGATGCCTGGTAAGCTTCTGTTTGTTGAAGGACCTGTTTTTCTTCTGCCTCAACAACGATATACTTTTCTAACTGGATACGCTTCATGATCATTAAGATCTGTAAAGAAAGAATCTCTACCATCTCATCGGTCAACGTCAATCCTAATTTTTGCTCAGCTTCATAAAGAAGGTTTCTCACGGTAAGCCGTTGATCGGTCTCTTCAGACGAGTCATCTCCAGGCTCAATCATTTGGTGAACCTCATTCCTGACGTTCTGCCATTCTGGATGAGAAAAGATGACGGCAAGGATATCGGAAAGCATCTCTCTTTTCGCTTCCTCAGGACCACTTAATCGGTAGCCGTAGCCCTGTTGATAGTACAATTGCAACCCAGCTTGCCTGAACTCGTTTTTAATGACTTTAAGAACCTTCGCGACTGTACCTCGACTCATGCTCGTGAGATCCATGAAGCTCTGCATTGAGGCATCTTGTTCTTCTAATAATATTTTAGCTTTAATGAGTACTTCTCGTTCTTCCTTCGATAATTGGTACTGCCAATCCTCAAAACCCTGATCCTTTTGAAGGTTCAATTTGGCTTTTGTTGTGTCGGGTAGAAAGAGCCCTTCGCCATGTTTGGTTTCAATCGGCTCTAAATTCTTATCTTCTAACCAACTGTTAATTTGATCGAGATCATAATAAATCGTGCGTTGAGACACATTCATCTTTGCAACCAGATCTTTTGTCGGGATAGGATCATTCGATAGTTGAATGATGGATAATAAGTGTGCACGTCTTTTATCCAATACCATAGGCATCCCCCTTATCCTGGTTTATTATCTGGTAATTTTTGCAGAATTATACGGGTGTTGTTTAGATGATCACCTTATGACTTTATTATAGCGGCTATATAATCGTTTTGTAAGGGGTTTCACTGTGTATAGTTTGTAAGCGGTATTTTTGCAAAAATGAACTCCTGTTTCTGGAAAATATACCTTTTGGAGATTGTGACATTACAAGATCTCCATCCAGACCCTTTCAACCGTTTCTTCGATTAAAAAGAGGGGGAGTTTTTCCGGTTAAAGGTTAAGCTAGTCTGTCCTGCTCTCCATACTCAAAGATCAAAAACTCCTTAATAAGGAAAAGAAAAAGCAAGCTGCCTCAATCAGAAGCAGCTTGCTATATGTGATCGTCTTTTCTTTTTTACTATTGTTTGATCTTATCTTTCTTATTTACCTTTTGAGTGGAGTGTCTTTCGATCAGCGTCGTCGGCAGCAAGACTTCCTGATGAGGTGCATCGCGATTTTCCATCCGCCAAAATAACTTCTCTACCGCATTTTGTCCAAAAGCCTTGAAGTCAATGTCCATGGTTGTAATCGATGGAGTAGAAAGCTGAGACAGCTGGCCATTGTCAAAGCTGCAGACAGAAGCATCATCTGGAACTTTAAAGCCGAGAGCCTGCAAGCCGGAGGTTACCAGGTATCCTAATCCATCGTTCACACAAAACCAGGCAGTCGGTTGTTTTTCGAGTTGGTCAATGAAGTGATTGATGACAGGGCCTTCTTCTAGCGCATCTTTTAATTGGAAGTTTTCTGTAGGCTCTATTCCGTATTCTCTATGGGCGAGGTGGTAGCCTTCCCAGCGTTCTTGATAGCTTGGTGAAAAATCAATGTTTCCTACAAAAGCAATTTCTCTATGACCAAGATCCAACAAATATTTCGTCGCTGTATAAGCTCCGAAGCGATTGTTAGTAAGTACCGCGTCAGCTGCAATTTCTGGATGGTGGTGATCAATCAATATAGTTGGAATGCCAGTCTCGAGAATCTTATTAATATATTCAGTGCTAATGTGAGATAGAATTAAAACGCCATCCACCTGTCCTTTATCAATAAAAGGGGGAAGGATAAGTTGTTCTCTTGAATGGTTGTTGATGGATTGGATTAACAGGTTTTTATTGCGTTTAGTGACTTCTTCCTCGACACTCAAGTAAATTTCTCCGAAAAAGCTCTTCATCGAAAATGCAAATTCAGAAGCAATTAAAGCAATATTCCCCGTCGGCATGGTCTCATTTTTGGTTTGACTACTTGTGGGAGTATACTGATAGCCAATCTCATTAGCTGTTTTTAAAACTAATTGCCTCGTCTCCTCACTGACTCCTGGCTTTCCAGACAGCGCTTGAGAGACTGAATTCTTCGATATATTCAAACGATCCGCAATGTCTTGCATTGTGATTCTCTTTCCCATATGAAAGTCAACCTTTCTTTGTCAGTCATCCGAACAATTACTTTTGTAACGTTACTTTATAATATACTTAATTATTCCAATTAATTCAATAAATACGGTTGTTTTTTTATTAATTAGAAATCATGTTGACATGACAACTATTCATAGTATAATCGTTTGTAAGGTTAATTAGTCACGTTACTTAACGTTTAGTAATGTTTGTAATGTCCAATTCGTCTTTTTTATTTTATAAATAATGTAAGGGTTTTCAAAAAAGAATGGGGGATCAGAATGACATGATTGTGAAACGTCTAGAGAAGAATCCAATTTTAAAGCCGGAAGATGTACCTGCTTACCATAAGGATCATGAAGTCATTGGAGTCTTTAATGCAGGAGTGGCAGAGTGTAATGGGGAAACATTGTTGCTGTTAAGAGTTGCAGAACGTCCGGTCCAAACCAATTCAAACGAAGTGAAAACGACGTTGATCGACTTTTCAAACGACCAGCCACAGGTTCGGGTGTTATCGCTGGAAAAGGATGACGAACGCTATGATTTTTCAGATCCGCGCACGGTCCTTTTTAATGAAACGCAAAGAAGAACCGCTTACTTAACTTCCTTATCTTATATAAGAATGGCAAGAAGCACAGATGGAAAATCGTTCACCGTTGATGAAGAGCCGTTTATTTATCCGGGAACAGCTGCCGAGTCGTGGGGCGTAGAAGACCCGCGAGTGACCCAAATCGATGATACATATTACATCCAATACAGCGCGATATCAGATAAAGGGGTTGCGGTAGGACTTGCATCTACAAAGGATTTCGTCACTTATGAACGATTAGGGTTGATTTTTCCGCCAGAAAATAAAGATGTTGCCATTTTCCCTGAGAAAATTAATGGGAAATATTATGCGCTCCATCGTCCAGTCCCGAAAGGCATCGGGCAGCCGGAAATCTGGATTGCCGAGTCCGACAATCTCCACTACTGGGGAAATCATCAACACTTGTTAGGTCTCAGTGAAGACGGCTGGGATAATGGGCGAATTGGAGGAGGCGCTGTTCCTTTTAAGACGGACGAAGGATGGCTTGAGATTTATCACGCAGCTGATAAGGAAGACCGCTATTGTTTAGGGGCAGTCTTGCTCGATCTAGAAGACCCTTCCAAGGTCCTGGCTAAAACGGAAGAACCTATTTTATCACCAGAAGCGGATTACGAAACAAATGGGTTCTTTGGTAAAGTTGTGTTCACCTGTGGCGTCACGTTACAAGATGGTCTCGTTAGAATTTATTATGGCGTATCGGATACTTCGATGGCTATTTGTGAAATGCAGTTGGATGACATTTTATCACGACTATCCGATGTGTAAGGGAGGGAAAGCTATTGACTTTCACAGTGGAGGAATTGTTGAATCAATATAAAAAACAACCCCCGATCGATAAAGGAGAAAAGCTTTATTTTACCGGGGTAGGTGCGCGAGATGTGTACAACATTACGGCTCCATTCCAAGACAGCAATGAAGAAGTGATCGCAGGTCGAGTAGAGCCCCGTGAGTCCGAATATTCCGAAGTGATGTTTTTTACGAAGGAAGGAGATCAATGGAGTCCGAGGCAAGGGGCACCAACATTCGAACTTCAAGATCCTTTTGTAACAATTATTCATGATCAGCTGGTGTTTGGCGGCGTGGAAGTTTCTCCTCACCCTGACAAAGAGGATGCACTCACATGGAAAACCGTCTTCTATAAAGGAAGCGGCATTGATGATTTACAGCGTTTTGCAGAGGGGCCTCAAGGGATGAAAGACATTCGATTAATAGAGCTGCCTGATCAGCGAATCGGCGTTTGCACTCGCCCCCAAGGAGAAAAGGGCGGGAGAGGAAAAATCGGCTATACCGAGATTGACTCTCTCGATCAACTGACAGCTGAAGTTATCGACAAGGCTCCGTTATTACAAGAACACTTCGAAGCGGAAGAATGGGGTGGAGCTAATGAGCTGTACCTATTAGAAAATGATGACATCGGCATGCTTGGGCATATCGCCAGGTTTGATGAAGTAGGAGATCGCCATTATTATCCGATGGTCTGTGTGTTAAATCGTGAACACATGAGGCTGGAAGGTATGAAGATCATAGCGACTCGAAATGACTTTCCTTCAGGTGAAGCGAAGCGTAAAGATTTAGTGGATGTTTTGTTTAGTGGCGGTATTATTCAGCTCAAGGATGGTAAAGCCGAGCTTTATGTAGGCGTCAGTGATGCGGAAGCTCATAAGATCAGGATTCCAGATCCGTTTCAAATTAAAGGAGGAGAATAAGGATGAAAAAGTTTCGCTATTATCGTTTTTTAGTTCTTCTGTTTGTCGTAGCTCTAATTGCTTCAGGTTGTCAATCGGACAGCTCTAGTGGAGAAGGAAATGGAAAAGTAGAATTTGACTTTTGGGCAGCTCCTAACCCATCTCAACAAGTGTTCTGGGAGGATATGGCCAAGCAATATATGAAAGAGAATGAAGATGTGAAAATCAATGTATCTCCAATGCCTGAAAGTCCATCTTCAGAAGCCGGTATTCAGTCTGCGATTGCAGCAGGCAATGCTCCTGCTATCTCAGAAAATATATCTCGTGGATTCGCTGCCCAGCTTGCGGGAAGCAGTGCGGTTGTACCTTTAGAGGAGTTTGAAGGGTATGAAGAGTTGATTAAAGAAAGAAAAATGAAAGAAACGATTTCTACGTGGAAATTCGCAGATGATCATCAGTATGTCCTTCCAATCTATTCAAACGCGATGCTTTTCGGATGGAGAACGGATATTTTGAATGAACTTGGCTTTGATTCTCCTCCGAAAACGTACGACGAAGTATTAGAAGTAGGGAAAAAGCTGAAAGAAAAATATCCGGACAAGTTCTTATGGTCTCGCGCCGATTTAGTGAAGCCGACCTGGTGGGCGCGCTGGTTTGACTTCTTTATGCTTTATAATGGAGCTTCAGAAGGAAACAACTTTGTGGAAGGAAATGAACTTGTCGCAAATAAAGAAGCAGGTGTAGCAACATTGCAACTGCTGAAAGATTTGAGCGAGAATGATTTACTGCTGACGCGTGAAGCAACCGATCCATTTGAAACAGGTCAATCGATCATGATGGATATCGGACCTTGGACGTTCTCTTACTGGGCGGAAAAATTCCCGGAAATGAAACTGGGCGAAACGTATGAGCTTACAATGCCTCCGGTTCCAGAGGGTGTGGACTATGAGAACGGGAAAACATTTGCTGATACCAAAGGGCTTTCCATCTACGCTTCTGCAACAAAAGAAGAGCAACAGGCAGCCTTTGATTTTGTGAAGTGGGTGTATTCAAATCCAGAACATGATCTTGCATGGTTCAAACAGACAAACCTACCACCTGCACGTGATGATTTGTCTTCGAATGAAGCCTTTACTGCTTTCTTAGAGGAGCATCCAGAGCTTCAGGAATATGCAACAAATATTCCGAATGCAGTGCCGCCAATTGATAGTGAAGTGACAGTTGAAGTTCAGGAGCTGATTGGAACAGAAGCGGTGAACCCAGTCGTCCAAGGAGAAAAATCTCCAGATCAAGCATGGAGTGATATGACAGACGCAATCAATAAGGTGTTGAAGTAAAATGGAAAGAAGTAATGCGAGGTTAGGCTGGCTGTTTGCCAGCCCTTACCTCATTTATTCACTTATATTTTTTCTTTTTCCATTAATATGGGCTACCTATTTGGCGTTCACCAATTGGAATTTGATAGCACCAGATTATGAATTTGTAGGCATCCAGAACTTTATCCAAGCGTTTTTCAGTGAAAGTGTGCGAGCGGCATTCTTCGTTACATATAAGTTCCTGGCAATGTTCGTTCCGATCGTTGTCGGTGGAGCGTTGCTGCTTGCAGTCATCATTCATTCATTGCCGAAGTTCAAAGGTCTTTTTTCCGTCGCCTTCTTCCTGCCGTATTTAGCGTCAGGGGTGGCGTCAGCCATTGTGGTGAACGGAGTTTTGTCCTACAACAGTCCGCTCAATATTTGGTTGAGAAATTCATTTGGTTTGGACATTGACTGGCTTGGATCACCGATTCTGGCTCCGCTGATCATCGCTTTGATGATGGCGTGGAAATTTGCCGGGTACTATGCACTGTTATTCGTTGCAGGACTTGAGAGCATTCCAAAAGATGTGTATGAAGCAGCCGAGATTGACGGAGCGGTCGGATGGAAGCGATTTTGGCATGTGACGATTCCGATGCTTTATCCATCTTTTTATACGGTTACGATTTTAGCTGTCGGGTTAATGTTCGGAATCTTCACTGAGCCTTATGTACTGACAGGCGGCGGACCGGATCTTTCTACACATACGTGGCAGCTTGAAATTTATACGCAGGCGTTTGAGCGCTTGAATGCCGGTTACGGTACAGCGATTGCTGTCATTAACTCGTTTGTAACATTCGGATCGATTTTAGTCTTTAGAAAAATCCTTGAGAAATGGGGGGCTAAGCATGGCTGGTAATCGCAAATATAAAGTAACTTTGTTGTATGTCTTCGCTTTCACCGTCATGATTTTGATGGTCGCCCCTTATATTTACATGGTGCTTGGATCCTTTGCGGTCTGGGATCAAGTCGATCGGACGATCATTCCGACAGAGTTTACGCTGCGTTCCTACGAATGGCTGTTCAGCGGAGGCGAAGGCGTCAATGCCCGCCCGTGGCTCCGGGCATTCTTCAACAGTGTTTTCGTAACGACAACGTCCTCTTTTTTGATGTTGGCAACAGCCATTCTCGTCGGATTTTCGCTGGCGAAGCTGAAATTTAAAGGAAACCGCTTAATCAATAACATCATCTTGTTCCAAATGTTTTATCCAGCGGTTATTCTATTGATTCCGCTCTTCTTGATCATCCGGTATTTCGGCATGTATGACACGTATTGGGCGATGATTCTTCCAAAAGCCGTCAACCTGTGGGCGATCTTTATGTACACGAACTACTTCAGAGGTCTGCCGGATGAATTGATTGAAGCCGCCAAAATGGACGGTGCCAGCCAATTCAAGATTGTCTGGAAAATCGTCTTGCCGATGTCGAAGTCGATTACGACGATTGTATTCCTGTTTGTGTTCATGGAACGATGGGTCGAGCTTTTATGGGATATGCTTGTCGTCAATAGTGAAAACATGCTGACATTAAATGTGTTGCTTGCACAAATGTTCGGTCCATACGGAGGATATCCAGGTCCGATGTATGCGGCTTCGGTTCTATTAACCTTACCGATTCTCATTCTATTTATCATCTTCAGTAAAAACTTCAAAGACGGAATGCAGTTTGTCTTGAAATGAATCGGCACCTCCCAACAGTTTTGTTGTGGAGGTTTTCTATTATGAAAAGGAGTGACGATTGATGATCGGTTTACAGCTTTATTCATTGAAGGAACTGACGGAAAAGGATTTTCTAGGCACGCTCAAAAAAGTCGGCGAAGCGGGCTATGATGGCGTCGAATTCGCTGGTTATTTTGGAGCGTCGAGTAAGGACTTGAAAAAAGCGTTAGACGATTACGGGTTGAAAGCAGCTGGGACTCATATTGGGATCAAGGACTTAGAAAATAACTTAGATGAAGTAATCAACTATTCACTGGAGATTGATAATCCATATGTCATTTGTCCGGGGTTGCCAGAAGAGTATCGTGACTGTGCTGATGCTTATAAGCGGACGGCTGAACTTTTTAGTCGAGTAGGGGAACAGTGTAAGCAGAGTGGATTATTATTTGGGTATCACAACCATGATGTTGAATTTCAGAAGTTTGAAGGAAAAACAGGGCTGCAGTACTTGGTGGATAAAACAGTTGCAGATTATGTCTTCTTTGAACTCGATACGTACTGGGCAGAAGTATGCGGGCATTCTTCTATCGAGCTCATTCATCAGCTTAGAGAACGGTGTAAAATTCTTCATATAAAGGATATGAACAACTGGAAAGAGAAAAGAAATATAGAAGTCGGAAAAGGAGTCCTGGATTTCGAGAAGATCGTTGCGGCAGGTAAGTCACAAGAGGTTGAATGGTACACAGTGGAACAGGAAGCGTACGACATCGACCAAATAAAAAGTATTGAAATCAGCCTTCGTTATTTACGAGGGATCTTATAGGAGGAAATGGTATGTCAAAATTGAAGATCGCAATCATTGGATGTGGCGGGATTGCAAATGAAAAACAAATGCCAAGTCTTTCAAAACTTGATGGCATCGAGATGGTAGCTTTTTGTGACCTGGTGGAAGAGCGGGCAGAAAAAGCCGCTGCAAAATATGGTGTTAAGGAGGCTCAAGTTTATACGGATTATAAAGAGTTGCTGGAAAAAGAGAACTTGGACGTTGTTCATGTTTGTACACCGAATAAAAGCCATGCAGAAATAACGATTGCAGCACTTGAGGCTGGAAACCACGTCATGTGTGAGAAACCGATGGCGAAAACAGCCAGTGAGGCAAGAGAAATGGTAGATGTGGCGAAACGGACAGGGAAGAAGCTTACAATTGGATATAATAATCGTTTTAGAGATGATTCTCTATATATGAAGGATGTTTGCGAAAGCGGAGAACTCGGCGAGGTGTATTTTGCCAAAGCTCATGCGATTCGCCGCCGTGCAGTCCCGACATGGGGCGTCTTTTTAAACGAAGAGGAGCAGGGAGGAGGCCCCTTGATCGACATCGGCACCCATGCCCTCGACTTAACCCTCTGGATGATGGATAACTATGAAGTGAAAAGTGTTGTAGGAAACGTCTATCACAAGCTCTCCGGTCAAGAGAGCAAAGCCAACGCTTTCGGTCCATGGGATGCGAAGGAATTCAGTGTAGAAGATTCGGCCTTTGGTATGATTACGATGAAAGACGGAGCAACGGTCATCCTTGAATCAAGCTGGGCACTTAATACTCTGGAGGTACGCGAAGCTCAAACAACGCTCTGCGGAACGCAAGGTGGGGCTGATATGAAAGACGGCCTGCGGATCAATGGGGAGAAACACGGCAAGCTTCATACAACCAAACCGGAGTTAGGTGCTGGCGGTGTTGCTTTTTTCGATGGAGAACTTGAAAGTGATGCGGACCGTGAAGCGAGACTTTGGATTGAAAGTATTGTGAAGGATACGGAACCAGTGGTAAAGCCGGAACAGGCGCTTGTGGTGAGTGAGATTCTTGAAGCAATCTATGAATCTGCGAAAACAGGGGAGGCTGTTTATTTTGACTAAAGATACATCGCACTTCGGTTGATACTTATACTGACTTTTGTCTTGAGATAAATGATAAAGAGACTATGGAACGGTTAACGATTTCATAGTCTCTTTATATGGAGTCATGTTCTATTAAATTTTGTTGAACTTATTGACTACTCTTGATTCAAAAAGGTTTTCCGTGTTTTTACGATAGGTTTTATAATGGTCCGTCTGGATATGTTCCTCCACAGCTTTTTCATCTTCCCATAGTTCATAAATCAGAAGGGTGTCATCATCAATGGATTGATGAAGGTCATATTGAAGGCAGCCCTTCTCTTCTCTGGAGCCTTTTTTCACCTTTTCAAGTTCGTCGATCAGCACTTCTGTTTGATCCTGCTTTGGCTTGAAAACGGCCGTTACGATGATATTCGTCATCTTATATCGCTCCTTTCTATTTGCATCAACACTAACATACGTAAATCCGTATGCACAAAATATGAAGGGTTAACCTTGGAGAAGAATAAGTTCAAACACGAGCTCATCTTAATTTTATTTGCTATTTTTTAAATAGAAGAGAACATTCATATGAGTACTTGTAGAAAAGTCAGACGAGGGTTGGATAGGAGAGATTCGTTTAGAAAATGGAAATATCCTAATTTGCAATTGGATTAGTATTTTTAATCCTAATGAAAGGGAACCAACCGCTGTCGGGTTTGCTTTCCTTTTCTAATGTAAAAGCACTCGATCTTAATTAAATCGCTCCTTTCAATATTTCATTACTTCCCACAACGAGTCAATCATCTGCAGAGATTTGAATTGCTTCTATATAAAGAGTGAGCAAAATAATTTCATTCCTCCTTCAGCAGATGATATAACATACATGTGGTCGATCAAGACTACATGATGAAAATGGATCCAAATTTGAAGGAGGCAAAACCAATGAGTAACAAACGAGTACTGATGGTTGTAACTAATCACACCAAGATTACAGACGATCATAAAACAGGCCTATGGCTGGAAGAATATGCGGTGCCTTATAATGCCTTCAAAGAACAAGGCTACGATGTAAAAGTAACAAGCATCCAAGGTGGCGAAGTTCCACTGGATCCGAACAGTATCCCTGAAGAAGAAGTAGCGGAATGGGCGGAAGCAAAAGAGCAGTTGAAAGATACAGCCAAACTTTCTAAAGATGACGCAGAAGGTTTTGACGGCATCTTTCTACCTGGCGGACACGGAACGATGTTCGACTTCCCAGAAAGCGAAACATTACAATACGTGCTGCAAAAACATGCTGAACAAGGCAATGTGATCGGCTCTGTCTGCCACGGACCAAGTGGACTTGTGAATGCGACATATGAAGACGGCACATCGCTTGTGAAAGGGAAAACCGTCGCTGGCTTCACAGACTCAGAAGAAATTGGAATGGGCTTAGATGTTCATATGCCATTCATGCTTGAGACTGAGCTTCGCAACAAAGGAGCGAACTTCACTAGAGGTGAAGACTGGACTTCTTATGCGGTACGTGATGGCAACTTGATCACAGGTCAGAACCCTATGTCCAGTGAAAGTGCAGCTGAAAAAATGGTTGAAGCCTTGAAGGAAAAATAATAGATATCTGAAAAGCTCTCCTCAATGTGAGGGGGGCTTTTCTTTGTATGAATTTATGGATGTGGGATTATGTCTTATTTTGTAGAAAATTCGATCTTTAAAAAGAATTGGAAAAGAATAACCATCTGATGGATAAATCTATCGCTTGTTCTTTATATTGAAAGGGAGTATAATAGCTGAATTGTGAAAATTTATAGTTTATTACTTATTTTTTTCTTT
>NZ_JRNX01000652.1 GCF_000786645.1 Halobacillus sp. BBL2006 | reverse complement strand
TTTTCGTTTTCTTTTTTGCCTTAACACGTGGTAAGATTTTTTTCTGTTCCACTTTTGATTCACGTACCCAAGTTTCTACATCATCTGGGTCATATTGTTCGATGAATTTTATGACTTCTTTAGTAATTGGAGTTGGTGTAGAAGCACCAGCAGTTACGGCTACTTTTTCCACGCCTTCTAACCATTCGAGGTCGATTTCAGTAACGTCTGCGATCCGATAAGCTACTGTGCCGGCTTTTTCTTTAGAAACCTGTGCAAGTCGGTTCGAGTTATTACTTTTTGGGTCGCCGACAACTAGAGTCAAGTCTGCTTCTTTTGCTTGCTCTGAGACTGCTTCTTGCCGTACTTGGGTAGCCATACAGATTTCTTGATGCTTTTCTAATTGAGGGTACTTCTCTTTTGCTTTTTCCATCACATCATAAACATCCCATTGGCTCATCGTTGTCTGATTGGTGACCATCAGTTTATCGTGATCCAATTCTAGTTGTTCAACATCTTCTTCCGTCTGAACAAGGTGGACTTTTCCAGGAGCAACTCCCATAGCCCCTTCAGGTTCAGGGTGTCCCTTCTTCCCGACGTAAATAATTTCATATCCTTCTGACACTTTCTTCCGAATTAGATCGTGCGTATTAGTAACATCCGGACAAGTAGCATCTAATGTCATAAGCCCTTTTGCTTTTGCTCGCTCTTTGACTTCAGGAGATACACCGTGTGCGGTGAAGATAACAGTGCCGTCATTAATTCCTTCTAAAAGGTCAAGCCTGTTTTTTCCATCCACCGTAATAATTCCTTCTTCTTCAAACGCTTTTGTTACATGAGAGTTGTGGACAATCATACCTAAAATATATATCGGACGAGGTAGATTAGGGTCTTTAGCTGCATTTTGAGCAATGACCATAGCATCTACGACTCCGTAGCAATAACCGCGAGGGGCGATTTTAATGACTTCCATTCTATAAAGTCCTCCTCTTCATCCAATCCAATAGAATAACTTTCACAATACCATTTACCATTATAAAGGGTAAAGGCGAACTTGACAAAGAATCCTTATCCTTCGTTATGGGTTCGTGCATTTCTCTCTCTCCTCTATTATAATAGGGTAGGGATATTTAACTTTAAAGGAGTACGTTTATGAGTAACCATACATTTCAGCAATTTGCTATAAGCCCAGTTGTTAATAAGATGATTGAAGGCTTAGGCTTTAAAGAACCAACACCGATTCAACAACAAGTCCTTCCGGCAGCATTAAGAGGAGAGAGCTTAATTGGGCAGTCTCACACAGGTTCCGGAAAGACCCATGCTTATCTTTTGTCATTGTTCAATCAAATGGACGATGAAGCGGAGCATGTCCAATTTGTAGTGACAGCACCCACAAGAGAACTAGCTATTCAAATTCATGAAGAAGTGAAAAAAGCAGTCCAGCATGCAGGGAAAGAGGATATATGGCGTTCCAAACTCTTGATTGGTGGAACTGACAAGCAAAAAATGATGGATAAGCTTTCATCGGCGCCGCCTCATATTATTGTCGGCACACCTGGCCGGATTTTGGACATGGTGAAAGAAGGAGCGGTTGATTTACACGAAGCAAAGGCATTCGTCCTAGATGAAGCGGATTTAATGCTCGATTTAGGCTTCATTGAAGATGTTGATCAGATCCTTGTACGGATGGCTCAGGATGTCCAAATTCTTGTCTTCTCCGCTACGATTCCTGAGCGTTTGCAGCCGTTTTTGAAAAAATATTTAACCAATCCAACCTATATTCAAATTGAAGATGAAAAGCCATCACCTGAGTCTATGGAACACCGCCTTGTGCCTCTTCGACACAAACAGCCAGCTGAAGTGATCATGGATATTAGCAAAGCCATCCAGCCTTATCTTGCGATTATTTTCACGAATGGAAAGGATAAAGCCGATGAATTGGCGGATGATTTGTTAAGCCGGGGTCTTGAGGTAGGAGTCATCCACGGCGGGTTATCACCAAGGGAACGTAAGCGGATGTTGAAAGAGCTGCAAAGCTTGCGTTATCAATATATCGTGGCTACTGATCTCGCTTCACGCGGAATTGATATTCAAGGTGTGAGTCACGTTATCAATGCTCAAATGCCAAAAGAAGAAGAATTTTATATTCACCGTGTGGGTCGAACGGCCAGAGCTGGACTAGAAGGGACAGCTATAAACCTATATAAAGAGGAAGATCTGCCTCTCATTCAGAAACTCGAGAAAAAAGGTCTTACGTTTGACTTTTACGAAGTGAAAAATGGAGAATGGAAAGAAGTCAATTCATACAACGAACGTCAAACAAGAGAGAACAAGCAAACAGATCTCCAGAAAAAAGCGAAACAAATGGTTCGTAAGCCGAAAAAGGTCAAACCTGGTTACAAAAAGAAAATGAAACAGGAAGCAGATAAGAACTTGAAGAAGTTGAAAAGGGAACGTTACAAAAAGAAATAGTAAAGGGAAGGGGATCTTATGGTTAAGATAGGTTCACATGTATCCATGAAAGGAAAAAAGATGTTACTAGGGGCTAGTGAAGAAGCAGCATCTTATGGATCCGACACGTTTATGATCTATACAGGTGCTCCGCAGAACACAAGGCGCCGCCCGATCGAGGAATTGAATATTGAAGAAGGACAAGCGCATATGAAAGCCAATGGAATCGGTGATATTGTCGTTCATGCTCCTTATATCATCAATATCGGTAACACGACAAAACCGGAAACCTTTCAATTAGGCGTCGACTTCCTCCGTAATGAAATTGAGCGTACTGAAGCGCTGGGGGCGAAGCAAATCGTTCTCCATCCTGGCTCTCATGTCGGTCAAGGAGTCGAAAAGGGATTACCGAAAATCATTGAGGGGCTGAACGAAGTGCTCCATAAAGATCAAAACGTCCAAATTGCCCTGGAAACAATGGCAGGGAAAGGATCTGAGATCGGGAGAAGTTTTGAAGAGCTTGCACAAATTATTGAGGGCGTGAAGATGAATGATAAGTTATCTGTCTGCATGGATACTTGTCACATTCACGATGCAGGCTATAATATCGTGGAAGACTTTGATGGTGTGCTTGATGAGTTTGATCGTATTATAGGTATCGATCGTCTCAGGGTTATACATGTGAATGATAGTAAGAATGTTCAAGGTGCCCAAAAGGATAGGCACGAAAACATTGGATTCGGCCACATTGGTTTTGAAGCACTTCATCATGTCATTCATCATCCACAGCTAAAGGAATTGCCGAAAATTCTTGAAACTCCATATGTAGGTGAAGATAAGAAAAACAAAA
>NZ_JRNX01000651.1 GCF_000786645.1 Halobacillus sp. BBL2006 | reverse complement strand
TTTGACGAAGTTAGGAATTCCGGAGCCTGTGGCTAACACGATTCTTATTCATTTAAATCAGGAAGAGGAAGAACCAGCGGAAGATTAACTGCTGGTTCTTTTTTTATAGAAAATATAAGTGTGACCAAATTCCTCAATGTCTAAGCAGCATTCGGCTGTGGCAAAGACCTTTAGTAAGGAGCTTTACCCCTTCATTGCCTTGATTTCTATGTGGCCATCCTTTTTGTTTATTTCTTCGAAGCACTCATATGTATGGTCGGTAAGCTTTTGGATAATTTCAGCCAGGAAACCGCATTCCAATCGAAAGTCCACGGTGAAGAGCTTTTGGTTCAATCGTTTTTCAATGATGTGACCTTTAAGATGGAAAATCATCTCTTTCTTCTTCTCGTTGACGAGTGCTAATTCTCCCCATCCCATGTATTGAAAGAATTCATAAAGATCGTCAAAATCATAGATGTCCGTCTGGCGGGCGATGTTTTTGCCCATGTAGTAAAGCATGAACGGAGCATCTTTGCCAAGGAAATCAGGTAGAGTATAATAACGCATCAGGTCAAATCCTGCTCCTGTCCCTACCAGCGATGAGATGTTGTTCGTGTTTAGCTTTGTAGATTCTTGCATAACGCTCATTCCTTTCTCCCCCCCATTATTATCACCCGAAATGGAACATGGCGCAATAATAATTGTTGCATTTTAGCGATAGGAAATAAATGTGTATTTTTGAGCATTTTATAAACGAGGTTTCTTGACGCTCCAACAGGGTAGGAGTACAATAAACATGTCACAATTTGTACATTCAGCAGGACTAGCTAGGAAAACAGGGGATTTTCCTAATTATTTTAAGGGTTTATAAAAGCGCTTAACTGTCTGAATAATGTACATAATTCAAACTGTTATCATCTTGAGGGGGGTAAATATGGCGG
>NZ_JRNX01000650.1 GCF_000786645.1 Halobacillus sp. BBL2006 | reverse complement strand
CTCCTGCATCTGATCGCGTTCGTTTTTCATATCTAATCGGATGGCAGCAAATAATTCATCTGTTGAAACCTGTGAAATAACAGTGCCGTCACCAGTCGTTTCAACACCGTCCATGCCTTCTGCTCCATTCGTTTCATCCGTCATATCAGCGAATTCATCCTCCTGGATGAAGGCCATTTCTCCATTATCAGGGGAAGTCATATAATACACACTTAAAACAATCAAAAGGCTTAACATCGTGAGCAACCAAACGGTTTGTTTTTTTACCAAGGGAAACCCTCCTTATTGTTTAGGCAACACTGAAATTCTATGACTTGGAACATCTAACACTCTTGATACAGCTTCAACCACCCAGCCCTTCACTTTCATTTGATCCACTCCTTTAGCGGTGACAAACACCCCACTAACAGCTGGTTTCTGCGTTTTGGTCAGTAAGGGTACCTCTCGATCCCCTTGACGGACAAGGACTAATTGCTCTTCCTTAGAATAATCTTCAATCTCCCTTTCCCCTCCATTCTTATCTGTTTCCTGTGTGGTTTGTTTGCTTATGATTAAATTTTTGTCATACACTTTTTCATGTGTAGCAGATAAATTGATCATAATGTCCACAGCGCTTACTCCTTGAATATTTTCCAATAGGGGCTTGAGCTGTTTTTCATATTCAGACTCCAAAACAGAGATAGAGTCCGTCATTTCAGGTGTTTCTGTATCAGCACTTGATTCTGAGGCATTCTGTATTGGGGCTTCTGGTGCTGGTTGTTCCGACGATTGGAACCAATTGCTCGTCAAGATGAATAGAACCCCAACTATACCCAGTGCAATAAAATATTTTGGTTTGTTTATTTTACTTCCATCTTTAACAGACAAAGGTTGCAAAAGTTTACTCCACCATTTACTCATCCTCTTCCTCCCAGCGGATTTCAATTTGTTCTTTGTCCAATTTCAAATGATCAGCTACCCATTTTCGGACCTCTTCATCCTCATTACTATCCTCAGGGCTGGGCTCTTCCACGATTGAAATGTTGACTTCATTGACAGGGGATTTTTCCTTTAAGGGAGATAGGGTAATCACAAGCTTGTCCAGAGTCTCCATTTGGTAAGGTTCACTTAAAAAACTCATATTAAGGTTAATCAGTTGAAGGTGTAGGTCTTGTTTGAGCGGCTCTTCCATCTCTTTTGCTAGAGCTTGGGTAACCTGTTCTAATTTATATGCGTCTTGTCCTTCAACTATTTCTTTTTTCTTCT
>NZ_JRNX01000649.1 GCF_000786645.1 Halobacillus sp. BBL2006 | reverse complement strand
TACTTCTTTATTATAAGTTAATGGATTCTTTTCATTTGCGATTTCCACTCTTCCTCCGGAAAGCTCAACAATTGCCTGTCCAGCGCCTGTATCCCATTCCATTGTAGGAGCATAACGTGGATAATAATCCGCTTCCCCCTCCGCAACTAGACAAAGCTTTAGAGAACTTCCAGCAGAAATCTTTTCTACCTCTTGATATTTTAATTTTAGTTCATCTATAAAAGCTTCAGTTTCTTTTGACATATGTGATCGACTTGCAACGACTTTTGCTATCTTGTCATTTGAATCTTTTAAAGGGAGTTTTATAGTATTTTCAGCAATGCTTTCTTTTTCTGTTACAGAAGTAGTTTTAAAGGCTCCTTTTTCTTCATCCGCTACATAAAGATGATCTAAAGCAGGAGCATAAACTACACCAAAGACAGGCTTTCCTTCTCGAATGAGAGCGATATTTACCGTGAATTCCCCATTCTTTTTAATGAATTCTTTCGTCCCATCAATCGGATCAACGAGCCAAAATTCTTTCCAGCTTTGTCGTTCTTCATATGTCAGCTGAGAACCTTCTTCACTTAAAATCGGAATGTCTGGATAATTCTCCTGAAGAGCAGTTTTAATGATAATATGGGATCGTTTATCTGCCACAGTTAATGGGGATTCATCCTCTTTATACTCAACTTCAAAATCGGTTTCATATATTTCCATTATTTCTTTTCCTGCCTTTATGGCAGCTTCAACTACTTTTTGGTGCATCTTTATTCCCCCTTTAAGAATCAAGTCCTAACATTAGATGTATTTTTTTTCTTGAAGATAATTAATGACTAGTTTCACAGAGTCTTCTAAAGATGTTTTATCAGTTTCTACCACAATTTCTGGGGAAGTAGGTTCTTCATATGGAGCATCAATTCCTGTGAAGCCTTTAATTTCTCCTGAGCGAGCTTTTTTGTATAACCCTTTAGGATCACGGTTTTCAGCTTCTTCTAATGAACATTTAGCGTACACTTCCACAAAATCTCCATCATCAAAGAGTTCACGCACATTGTCACGATCTTCACGATATGGAGAGATAAATGCAGTGAGAGTGACAAGGCCTGCATCATTCATTAGCTTAGCAACTTCACCAATACGACGGATATTTTCTGTACGATCTTCTGGGCTAAAACCTAGATTTTTGTTTAAGCCATGACGAACGTTATCCCCATCGAGACGATAGGAGTGAACACCTAATTCATATAATGCTTTTTCCACTTCCACAGATAAGGTTGACTTTCCAGAACCTGATAAACCTGTAAACCAAAGAACCGGGCTCTTATGATTCTTCAATTCTTGTCTTTCAGCTTTTGCAACTTTTGATTCGTGCCATGTGATATTCGTAGACTTCATACTCAATTCCTCCTAAACAAATTTAAAATATATAATTGAAACAGTAGTAATCATCACAAGTAACGTTAAGGGAAGTCCTGCACGGATGTAATCCTTGAAACTGTATCCTCCAGGTCCATAAACAATTAGATTTGTTTGATAGCCGATAGGAGATAGAAAGCTAGCAGATGCTGCAATGGCCACAATGATTGCCATCGCCATGGGATCAATTCCAGCATCTTTAGCTACTTCATATGCAACCGGAAACATGATTACAGCAGCTGCATTATTTGTAATAAGTTCTGTAAATACGTTGGTTAAAATATAAATCGCAAGTAAAATTGCTACTACACCTAAGGGCGCTAGGGCTGAGACTAGTTGTTCAGCAATCCATTCAGCAGTTCCTGTTTGAATTATGACATTTCCTATTCCCAATGCACTGGCTATCAATAACAAGACTTGGAACTGAACAGCACGTTTTGCTTCGCGAGGACTAATAATTTTTGTTGCTAGTAGTATCCCAACGGTTATTACCATTGCTTTAAAAATAGTAATCACTTGTAAAGTAACAAGAGAAATCATCCCTAATAACAAAACAAGTGCAAACCAACCTTTAGATTCGTTTTCATAAAAAGTCTGGTTATCTACTGGAGATGTTATATAAAAATCTCCCTGCTCTCTACTCTTTTGCTCAAATTCTGGTCCAGCTACTGTTAAAAATAGATCTCCTGCCCTAGGCACTATATCTCCTATTTTCCCCTGGACTCGTTCGTCGTTTCTGTGAACTGCCATTACAGCTGCATCATAGGTTTCACGAAATCTACTTTGCTTAATTGATCGCCCTAGTAAGTTAGATTGATGAGAAACCACCACTTCTTGAAGTTTTGAATCTCCATTTTTTAAATCATCCAATGATAAATCCGTGCCTGTATCCAATTGCAAACCTTTTCTTTTTTGAAGTTCAGCAATAGTAGACATCATGCCTGTAAAAATAAGTCGATCACCTATTTTTATCTTAGTTTTTCTGGTAACAGGAGAAATTCTTTTCGATCCTCTAATTATTTCAATGAGATATAAACCTTTTAAATTTCTTAAAGACGCTCTTTCAACCGTCTCACCTATGAATGGAAAATCTTCCAATACAACCAATTCACTTAGGTAGTCTTTAGTATTCTCATTGACTTTTTCAATTAAACTTCTATGATCCGGTAATACCTTTGGACCATATATAATTAAATAAGCAAGTCCTACAATAGTAATTGGCACTCCAACAATAGCTAGTTGAAAAAAAGAAAAACCATCATTGTCAAAGTCCAAAAGCAAGCCATGGATCACCAAATTTGTGGATGTACCCATTAAGGTGATTGTTCCACCTAATATAGAAGCGTACGACAATGGAATTAAAAATTTTGATGGTGAAACATTATGTTGTGATGCCCACTTACGAACGATAGGGGTAAGCGTTACTACTATAGGTGTATTGTTTAAAAATGCAGAGAATCCAGATATGGGAATGACTAGACGACTTAATGCCCCTCTATGAGACATTGCTTTTGCAAGAAAGGAGGACATCAACCTTTCAACTAGACCACTTTTTTCAAATACTCCGGCCACAATGAAAAGTAAAGCAATTGTAAGCATCCCTTGGTTAGAGAAGCCGATAAGTGCTTGTTCTGGTGTAACTAGACCAAGCATTATAAATATAAATAATGTAGAAAACACAATTAAGTCTGGTCGCGCTAATTCCAAGAATAATCCTACAAGCATAAAGATAATCGCGACAACCACGATACTCATTTCAACAGTCATGACCATGTCATCCTTTAGTAGTCAGCTTATTCATTTACAAAGGCGTAATTTAGTTAAGGAAGGATAAAAACTATACCTTTAGTACAGTATCTCCATTTGTTCAACTATGTCTTCCCAATTAGTAGATAAACGTATAATATCTTCTTCCACAAGTTCGCTTCCAGATTGAACTTCTATTATTTCCATATTAGTTGTGGCTTTAATAGAATGTTTAGCAGCTAATGGAATATGCAAGACATCTCCTGCTCTTACATGTCGTAGTTCACCATTTAAAATGAATATTCCTTCCCCTTTAATAATTGTCCAAACTTCACTTCTTTTATAATGAATTTGATAGCTTAAGTTTTTGCCACTATCTATTCCAATCCTTTTAGTTAATACTTCATTTCCTTCAATATATTTAGTATAATCAAGGACTTTATACCAACCCCATCTTCGCTCTTCATACATAGGTCTTCCATTCATACTGCTTACATATTCTTTAACTCTTGGGCTTGACTCCTTATTAGTTACAAGAATTCCATCAGGACTTGCAGCCACCACAGTGTTTTCTAAACCTAATAATGCGATAGGAATATCTAGTTCATTTACTACATGAGAATTATTTGTATCTTCACTCATTATTCCTTTGCCTATAAATGGAGAAGACATTTCTTCTGTTAGTGTATTCCAAGTTCCAAGATCCTTCCAGCTACCATTGTAAGGTATTGCGACTATATTTTCTGTATTCTCAACAACTTGATAATCAAAGCTTATTTTCGGTAAGTCAGAATACTGTTTTAATAGTTCTTCGTAATCTATTGGAAATCCGCGATCTATTAATATATCTAATATGTAGCTTAATTTAAATGAAAAAACACCGCAATTCCATAGTGCTCCCTGGTCTATAAACTCTTTAGCATTTTGTGTGGTTGGCTTTTCTGTAAACCGCTTAACGGTAATCGCACCTTTAATTTTATTTTCAGGCAATATATATCCATATTTTTCTGAAGGGTGTGTGGGTTTTACACCCATTAATGCCAAGTCAGCACCTGAATCTTCAAGAATACTCTCCAATTTCTTAACATTTTCAAAGAATTGAGTATCTACAAATGGATCCACCGGCAGTACACAAACAGCTTCATCTTTACTACAACTTTTAACAGAGTAAAGATATACAGCTGATAGAGCTATGGCTGGAAAAGTATCTCTTCTCTCAGGTTCAGTAACAATTGGCACATGATTACCTAATTGAGAGAATAACATATCAACTTGAGATTTACTGGTTGCAATTACAGAATCCTTAGCAAGTTTACATTCATCTAATTGATTCCAAACTCGTTGAACCATAGAAACTTTCTCAGTGTTATTGTCTAATACTTTTAAGAATTGTTTGGACCTTGAGTCGTTAGACAATGGCCATAGTCGTTTACCTGAACCACCTGATAATAATACTAATTTCATTTCTACACCCTCACTTTTTGGTTATTTATATATTTCTCTTCAACAAATTCTCTTAATTCTTTTTTAAAGTTTTCAGGATCAAACCTTTCCGCATTTTTCCGACAATAATTAGGAAGAATATTTTCCTTTACATCCTCAAAGTGTTTAATTGCTTCAATTATAGATTCAGGTGTCTGTTCATTGAAGAATACCCCAGTCGGACTTTCAGCTTCACCATAACCACGTACTGTTTCTTTTGATCCACCTTTGCCATAAGCAATAATAGGAGTTCCACAAGCTTGGGCTTCTACAGGAGTAATTCCAAAGTCTTCTTCTGCTGCAAATACAAATGCTTTTGCATTTTGCATATATTCGACTAAAGTTTCGCTATCTTGGTATCCAAGCAGTCTCACATTAACATTAGAATTAGACTTTATTTTTTGAAAATCAGGTCCATCACCAATAACTACTAGTTCTTTCTCAGGCATTTGGGAGAAAGCTTTAGCAATAACATCCATCTTCTTATAAGGTACCATCCTGGATGCAGTTAAATAAAATTCTTTTTTCTTCTGATGTAGTGAAAAAGAAGAAACATCAACAGGTGGATATATAGTAGTTGCGTCCCTACGATATACTTTCCATATGCGTCTTGAAATGAAGTTTGAATTAGAAAGAAAATAATCTACACCATTAGAAGTTCTATAATCCCAATTTCTTATCTTATGTAAGATTAGTCTTGTGAGAAATCCTTTGAAGCCTTTATCTAACCCTGTTTCCCTTAGATACTGGTGCTGTAAATCCCAAGCATACCTAATCGGGGAGTGTACATATGATATATGTAATTGATCTGGACCGGTAATTACTCCCTTAGCTACAGCATGCGAACTTGATATAATAACATCATAATGAGATACATCTAGTTGTTCAACAGCATGTGGCATAATCGGTAGATAATTTCTATATTTTTTCTTAGAAAAAGGTAACTTTTGTATAAATGAAGTATTTACAGTTTTATTCTTTAAAAATTGTCTTTTATCTTCTTCGATAAAATCTACAATACTGAACACATCAGCTTCAGGAAATACATTTAAAATTTCCTCTAATACTTTTTCAGCTCCTGCATATGTGACTAACCAATCATGAATTATGGCAACCTTCATATCATTTCTCACTCTTTCTAGAGGGGTATTTTTCCAAAAAACAAGTTATTCCATTTCTTGTATTACACTGAAAAGTTCTTTTGCGGTATTATACCAAGTGAATTTTTCACTTTGTTTAAAACCTTTATTAATTAATTTGTTATGAAGCTCTGGGCTGTCCATAAGGTTCTTAATCTTATTTGCAATGTCTTCTGGGTTTGTGGGGTCACAATAAATCACCGAATCCCCACCTACCTCGGGTAAAGATGCTCTATCAGATACTATTACAGGACACCCTACAGTCATTGCTTCTAAAGGAGGGAGCCCGAACCCTTCATATAAAGAAGGATAAATAAAGCAAAAAGCATTTTTATACAGTGATTTTAATTGGTTATCACTAACGTACCCTAGGTGTTTAACCTTATTTGATAATTCAACTCCGTTAGTACTAAATACCTTAGGGTTGGTTCCACCTGCAATAACAACATTAATTTCTTTGTCATGTATATACTCTAATGCCTTTACTATTACTTTAAAGTTTTTATTAGGATTTAGACTACTAACTGCTAAAATATAAGGTTCATAATCTTGAATTTCATTCTGGAATTCTGCAGATCCAGATAATAAATTGCTAAAATGTTCATTCCCCTCATAAATGACTTTTATTCTTCTATCATCTATCTTTAAATATTTGACTAATTCATTTTTAGAAAAATTCGAAACCGTTATAATTTTACTCGCTACTCGTGCTTGTAATTTATATAGGAATTGATACCAGAGTCTAAAAGAAAAAGAAAAATTTTGTTTATTAGCAAATACTGCAGCATCATGGATTACAGTCAATTGCCTTCTTTTGAATATTGGACTGGTGTTACATAAATTTATGAGTAAATTGTTTTTAGTGTGAAAAGGTAATTCTAACTGCTCCCATGTATGCCCCTTTAACATACCTATAGTTCTTATTTCAATATGTTTTAAAGATAGATTTTGCTTTTTTGCCTTTGGAGATAACAAAACAAACCTATAGTCCTTATGGTGTATATAACCAGAATCAATTAAATTATCAATAGCTTTAACAACTTCTGTGGCGTAACGTTGAACACCAGTTGTCTCCTGAGATAAAAACCTACCATTTATAAAAATCTGCATACTCTCACTCTTTCAGAATTTGTCAATACTTTTAAATTATCTAAAAAAACTTAAAGACTCTCGCTTTAAAGCTTTTAGCTACTACTATGTAACCAATCACATTTGTAATAACTAAAGTTATCATACTTGCAAAAGCAGCACCGTTTATATCGTATTTAGGGATAAGGAAATAATTCAATATTATATTAACCATAAATGCAAATGTATTTGCATACATTTGAAATTTTGGGTTACCAGTCATGGATAACATAAGCCAAACTCCACCAACAGCAATATTAACAAATTGGCCCACACACTTCATTATCAGTGCTTCTTGTCCATATTTAAACTCCTCACCAAAAAGTGATAGAAGTGGGTCACTAAAAAATAATATAGGAATTGTAACCATCAATGCTAATAGTGCTAAAATTCTAGTTCCTTTGATATATAAACCTATTAGTTCACTTTCTTTACCTTGATGATATAGATGCGCAACTTTTGGTGCAAAAACTGTATTAAAAACCATTAACATTACTTGGACGACTTTAGATATTTGAGCAGTTACTTGATACACTCCTACACTAAAAGAATTACTCATGCTCCCTAACATAACTATATCAATTTTGTTTATTAACGATCCCATCATCGTAGCGATTACTAGTGGAAATGAATATAACAAGAATTTTTTATCAACAATAACTTTTTTAAATTTTTGTTTGTTGCGCCAAAAATATATGCTATTAGAGAATATAAAAGAAATATAAATAGCAATTGCAATACTGTATTCATTTTTTCCGAATATGTAATAGAAGAGAATAATCATCATAACTCTTAATATCATGCTAAGGAGCCCATAAATATAATAAAATTCTTTTATTTTACCCTCTGATCTGTATATGCCAAAAAAAAGTTGTTCTGCGGATACTAACCAAATTAAAGGTAACATGAATTTCAAATAGATATCATCGATGACGAACCAAGAAATTGTTATTATTATTACAGAAATAGCAATATTAACGATAAAACTTAAACTTACATTTTTATATTTATCTTTAGGTAGAGAATAAATTAATCCTTCATCCATTCCCGCCTTAGCTAATATCATTAGAAGCGTAACTAAAGTAAATGCATATGTATATTCTCCAAATAATTCAGGACCATACAATCTAGCACAAATAAATGTAAAGAGTAAAGAAAAAACTATAAACGAACCTCTTCCAAAGAAAGATTCAATAACCTTTACAAAAAAATCACTAAAACCAATTTTTTTCTTAAAATTCAATAAGTAATCTATCATTGCTTGTGCTCCATTATTATATACTTACCAATCACTGTCATCATAGAAATAGTTTGATACCTCATTAGTTATTTCTTTTATCTCACTGATCTCTTTTTTTGAAAGATTTGACTTCCACCTCTTTACATTCTCTCTACTATTTCTCTTTAGAGTATGAACATTGTTTTTTATAGGATTGGTTGGGTTTTCTTCACCAGTGTAAACTTTCAACTGTGACTTAATTTTTTCAGTGAAATTAATATTCAGATGTTTATAAAGCTTTTCAAACTCTTCAATAGGGAATTTCGAAAGGTCTTCATGTCTTACAACCTTAATGCTTGGATACTTCTGACTTATATCATAGATGAACGAGTTGTAACAATTCCACAAAAAGGCCCATTTTTCAATATTAGATAAACTTTCTTCATCTATTTCTTCTAACAACTGTCGTAAAGTTGGATACGTTTCTAAAAGTTCTCTTTGATTCTTGAGAGTATGAAAATCAAATTGCCAATTCAATCTTTTCAAGCTACTAACAAAAGCTGCTGGATGACGTACTACCATTACTATTTCAAAGTCGTAATTATTAACTATCCATTCGGTAGAAAAAAGCAACATCGGGTCTTTTATCAAAAATCTTTTAACCAGAGGGTTCAACTTTGCTTTTTTATAAATATAATTTGGTCTACTTTTAATAAGTGTCCAACCAACGAAATTCATTAATCTCTTATATATACTTTTATTTCCTCTTAATAAGTACGATATTGGAATTCTCTTGAAAATTCCCTTTTTTAATAGTAATTGCTCTAGTGAAGATTCATAAACTCCTATTTCACAGTGATTGGCGTGAAGAAACTGAAAATTTGATTTTATATTTTTTAAGCCATATTCTTTATTAAAGGGTTCATGTATATACCCCACTTCAGGTGATAAAGACAACATCTTACCTACAAAAGTAGTTCCTCCTCGGGGTGCCCCAGTTATTAAAATTGGTTTATGGTCTGTTTTCATTTTCATTCATTCCTTCCATTGACACACTTGCAAAATTCATTCTTTCTTTTGTAGAACAATAAAGTATTAACACTAAAGGGAAGAATATTAAAAAAACTTGACTTTGTGTAAGATTAATAAAGAACATTGATATTGCAAGAGGTAATATAATATAAATTGACATCTTAGATCTCTTGATAAAAGAAACCAAGTAAACAATTGTCATAATAACACCTGTTATTCCAATATTATACATATAAAACAACCATGAATTATCAAATATTTTTAAAAATTCAATGCTAGTATCGTTAGCAAGACCTACAAACCCATAAAATCCACCAAAAAGGAAATTGAAAAAATTAAAATCGGTTTGATCTAGTATAAGAGACCAATTATTCAACCTAGAAAAAATAGAGTTGACCCCTGATAAACTATTAAGGTAATTTAACTTAGATATTCCTCCTATAAGCATTACGAAAATTACTGTACATGTGATTACCAAATGCTTACTTGTTACTTCTTTCTTATACACTTTATATAGGATTACTAAAAGGAAATAAAATAACAAGGCGATATAAACACTCCTAGTAAAAGATAATGCAACATTTCCAAGAGCAAATAATGAAGAGGTTTGTTTTTTAAAATATCTAAATATGAAAAAAGAGAATAATCCGAAGTAACCATAAGCTGCAGAACTACCGAGTAACGCAGGTGTTCTAAATAGGCCTCCAATATGAGATATTCTAAAATTCCCTATTTCGGAATTGCCATAAAAAGAATGCCCTACTATTAACTTTGCGTAAACCTCTGGCCCAATGTATAGAGTAATAATCCCTACAATAAGATTCAGTATATTTAAAAAGATTATTAACCTTAAATATTTAATAAAATTATTAATTATAATATTCTTAAAATAAAAGAAAGACATAACAATAAAAAATATTAACGATACTTCCTTAAATGCGTATAAAGTGTCCATTAAATTATCTACTCTAAACACCATAACAATATTTATCATTAACAAAAATAAAACTAAA
>NZ_JRNX01000067.1 GCF_000786645.1 Halobacillus sp. BBL2006 | reverse complement strand
CATGATTACAGATTCAGGTTTTCCGATAAAGGTCGGATTCACCCCCGTGCTTACAGCAATTACTGACGTTAACGCTCCGTTTCCCGGCATCATCCCTCGTTCAGTAGGGATAGCGATGTCACTGTTGGTACTAAGGAATTCAGCTCCATCTCTCACATTCAAACAAGCTTTAGCGAGCTTCTCATAGCTGATTTCGTGATCAATTCCTATCACAACAAAATCAGCTTTCTCTTCAACGATTTGATGTCCTTCCTTCTTTATTGCCTCTCTGAGACCTTCCTCTCCGATGACATAAACGTCAGCCGTCTGTTTCTGTTCAGAAATGAATTTAGCTGTAGCTAAACTGCTCGTAAATACTTCATCTTCTTCAGCAGGAACACCTAAATCAATCAATTTCTTTGAAATTTGGCCAGGAGTTTTGGAGGAATTATTCGTAAGAAACAAAAGAGGAATCTCTACCCTTTTTAGTCTCTCAACAAATTCAGCAGCACCTTCAATTCTTTCACTACCTCTGTACATCGTTCCATCAAGATCTATAAAGTATCCTTTATATGGTTTCATCTCTTCCACCTTCTCTCTATATAAAAAACGCGCTAACAAACGTTTTTTTAAACATACT
>NZ_JRNX01000648.1 GCF_000786645.1 Halobacillus sp. BBL2006 | reverse complement strand
CATCAGATTCAAGCTTTTTACGAAGAAGTATTCAAAGTAGGGGAAATGGTCGATTCTTTAGTTGAGAAATTACCGATTTTCCCTCCGAAGACCATAAAAGATTGGGGCCGTCTTCCGGATTTATTAAATCGTGAGTCCATACAACTGCTTCCATTTATGAGCCAAACAGTTGAAGACCGATTGAAAAAGTATGAACTTCATGATCACTACTTATTCAAAACATTTTTGAATGGAGAATTAATGGATAGTGTTCAAACGAGCGTAGATCGTTGCCCTGCTTTTCTTGGGTGTGCTGCCTTACAGACGTTCCACAAAGGTGCCTATGCCGTTCATGGGGGCCTGGCGACGGTCGCAGAACAGCTGGCTGGATATATTCGTGAATCTGGAAGCGAAGTGTTGCTTCGCCATCCAGTGCATCTTGTTGAGAGGGAAGGCTCTCATTTTCGACTGCATTCGAAACGCAAGAAAAAATATGAGGTCAAAAGAGTCATCTTAAATAATTCCGTCCATAATTTACATGATACGTTATCTGTCAATTTAGGTAAACATTCCTATATAAAAAAGAATAAGGAAATGAAAAGGGAGGCTTGGGGGGCTTTTATCATCCATGCGGGTGTTACGCAGGAAGTGTTTCAATCGACAGATGTCTTATACCATCAATTCATTGATCCAAACCATCCTGACGAACTGCATGATGGAGGTCAGTTTTTACTCTCCTTATCAGATCCTTCTGATCAAAAAATGGCTCCTGAAGGGAAGAGGTCATTAACTCTCTCTACCCATACGTCCATTAATCAGTGGTGGGAGACAGAAGACTATAAAGGAGAAAAGGAAAAAATGACAGAGCGGCTCATTGGCACCGTCGATCACTATTTTCCTGGATTTTCGCTTGGGCTGGATGTCGTTCTTCCGGGTACTCCTGTCACTTTTCAAAAGTGGTTGAGAAGAAATCATGGAAAAGTTGGAGGCTATGCTCCAGAGGGGCGTTTTAGCTGGTTGAACAGTTATTCGATACGTACAGGGATTGAAGGTGTCTTTCAATGTGGAGATACAGTCTTTCCGGGAGCAGGTACGCTTGGGGTTACACTTTCGGGTTTGATGGTAGCTAAAGAATTGACACGATGATTGAGTACATGATTGATAGGGAATAAGGCATAATAGCAATGCTGATAAAGGAGAGATGAATATGCCAGGTCCAGAGAATGAACTTCCAGGTTTCCAGGCGAATCCGAATGAGTTCGGAAAGTGTGGAAACTGCGGTAAATTATTGACTTCAAAGAAAGAAGCTGAAGTAAAACTTTGCAAAGAATGCCAAAAACGCCATAAAGATAAAGAGATTGAATATGATGAGGCAGAATAGATCGTTTTTATTAAATCACGCCCTTTGAAAGGCGTGATTTTTTATGCCAGAAAGAAAAATAATTTCACCATGGGTAAACTTAACACTTTACAGCATAATAAGAGCAGTGTTATGGTCTCTAAATGTGCCAAAAAAACATGATTACTTTTAAAGGAGTTATTTATGAATAATAAACAAAATGGGCGTATTGATTGGCCCGTCTTTGCAATTAGCGGAGGACTATTAGTACTTTTCGTATTTCTTGCACTTATTGATATTAGTTTAATTGAAACCATCGTGAACAAAAGTTTTGCTTGGTCTGCCAAGTATTTTGGAGCGTTTTGGCAAATCCTGATGTTACTGACGTTTTTCGTGGGGATTGGTCTTGCCTTCTCTAAATACGGGCGAGTGAAATTAGGAAATATGGAGAAGCCGGAAATCAGCCTTTACAAATGGCTGTCGATTATTATGGCTACTCTGCTTGCTGGGGGCGGTGTCTTCTGGGCAGCGGCTGAACCGATGTATCACTTCTTGACGGTTCCTCCTCACCAATCCGGTATTGAAGCAGGAACGAAAGCAGCCATAAACCCTGCTCTTGCTCAAAGTTTCATGCACTGGGGTTTCTTAGCCTGGGCGATTCTCGGTACAATCAGTGCTGTCGTGATGATGTATGGTCATTACCATAAAGGTATGCCAATGAAACCAAGAACCTTGCTTTACCCAATCTTTGGAGAGAAGCTGAGAAGCAGCTGGTTAGGAACAGCTATTGATGCTTTCTCTGTGATTGCTGTTGCAGCAGGGACGATTGGTCCAATCGGGTTCTTAGGACTTCAGGCAAGCTATGGACTGCAAGAGATCTTTGGAATTCCTAATCAATTCAGCACACAATTCTCGATCATTTTTGCTGTTGTCCTAATTTCAACGATTTCAGCAGTTACAGGTCTGTACAAAGGGATTCAATATCTAAGTAGTTTTAATGTCCGTTTGGCAATTGCGCTGATGGCATTTATCGTCATTTTTGGACCGGGCGGATTTATTATTGATCACTTCCTATCTGGTTTTGGTTATTATGTTGACCAGTTCATTCCTATGAGTACTTTCCGTGGGGATACGGGCTGGTTATCCGGTTGGACGGTATTCTTCTGGGGCTGGTTTATCGGTTATGGCCCAATGATGGCTATCCTTGTCAGTCGTATTTCCCGAGGGCGTACCATTCGTGAAATTATTGTGGCTATTTCTATCTTTGCACCTGTCATTTCTACCTTCTGGTTTACGGTATTGGGCGGGTCAGGAATTTTCTTCGAACTGAATAATCCTGGTTCTGTTTCAGATGCCTTGAATGCAGCAGGTAACCCTGCAGCGATGTTTGCGATTACAGAACAATTTCCTTTAGCATCTATCATTTCACCATTATTCTTGATTTTGACGATTTTATTCGTTGTAACGACAAGCGATTCAATGTCTTATACAATTGCAATGGCTGTTACTGGGGAAGGAAACCCTAAGAAATGGCTTCGTGTTTTCTGGGCTGTTTTAATGGGAGCTGTAGCTATTATTCTTCTTATCACTGGTGATAGCGGGATTACGCAACTGCAAAACTTCATTGTCGTAACCGCTGTACCTGTATCCATTCTTCTTCTGCCAATGATCTGGTTGGCACCGCGTGTAGCGAAGGATATGGCAAAACAACAGAAAATCACTGATAAATAATAAAAGCGATTGGCGCATTATTGCGCCAATCGCTTTTATTTTTGTTTTAAAATCGCTCTCACTGGGCTGCCGTCAGCTTGATCCATCTTTAACGGAAATGCCATAAGCTCATAAGCACCAGGAGCGACATGGTCAAGTTGCAATCCTTCTAAAATTAATAGATCCTGCTCATATAATGAGTGGTGGGCAGGGAGATCTTTACTTGTTTCAGGGTCTACAGAAGGGGTATCCACACCAATCAGGTCGATGCCATGTTCACGTAGGAAGGAAGCGACATCTTCACCAATTACGGTATATGACTCCGGGAAGCGGGTGCGGTCTTTCCAGCTCATCGTACGAAAAATAACTTTGTTGACACTGTTGAACTGAAAAGGAAGAAGGTCTGCTTTTGTTATGGTTTTTTTGTTCTCCATGTTGAGGACCAAGACATCACCGAAGAAGCGCTCAGGCGGGAGGTCAGCAACTTTTAATCCTTCTTTATCATAATGAAATGGAGCGTCTATGTGAGTCCCTGTATGATTACTAGCCTTGAATTGGCCGATATTCACTGAGCCCGTCTCTTCGATGGACATCGTCAATTGATAACGAAAGGGTTCGTCCCCAGGCCATGCAGGAGTTTGATTATTTAAGTTCATAGAAATATCAATTAGTTTCATAATAAAGCCTCCTTAAGCAATAATACCTCTTTCATTTTTGAATTGTTTGTGCTTTTCGTTCTGCATGATGTCTTTCAGCAGGAACATGACGTCATATACATCTTCAAATGAGATATAGAGTGCTATTGGTGCCAGACGAATGACGTTTGGAGAACGGAAGTCCGGAATAACATTTTCGTTTTTCAGCGCTTTACATATACTTGCTGCTTCTGGATGAAGCAAGCTAATGTGACCGCCTCGTCGTCCATCCTCCAGAGGATTAGCTACTTGAAAACCGAAATCCGGGAGTTCCTGATGAAGTAAGTTCATCATCAAGCGAGTAAGAGCAAGTGACTTTTCCCTTATCTGTTCCATACCTGCTTCATGGAAAATTTCCAAAGACCCAAGAAGAGGGGCAGAACTTAAGATGTGAGGAGTTCCCATTTGATAAGCACTAGCTGTTTCGGATGGTGTTAATTCATGCTCCATATCGAACTGTTTTTCTTTTTTAGAGCTGAACCACCCAGCTAATCCAGGTTTCTGTCCTAAATGTTTTTCATTTACATACAATCCTCCGACGCCACCCGGGCCGCTGTTCAAATATTTGTACGTGCACCACACCGCAAAGTCGACACCCCAATCGTTTAATTGGTGAGGAAGTGCACCGATGGAGTGAGCGAGGTCAAAGCCTACAACAATTCCATGTTCGTGAGCTGCTCTTGTTATTCTTTTAATATCAAGGAGTTGACCGCTTCGGTAAAGCACGGAAGGTAATAATAGAAGAGCGACTTCTTCGTTCATCTGCTCGATAATATGATCTTCCGATAGTGTATATCCATCCTCACTCTCAACCTGTATCAATTGTTCGCTTGCGTTCAGTCCCTGGAGCGCAATCTGACTTTTCAGGGCATAGATATCAGAAGGGAAGTTAAGTACGTCTGCAATGATTTTCGTTCGCTTTCCTGTAGGTTTATAGAAAGAAGCGAGCAGTTGATGAAGGTTAGCTGTAATCGAACCTGTATTGATTACCTCGTGTGGTTTTGCTCCAATTAAAGGAGCTGTCATCTCTCCGATTTTCTCTGACATGTAGAACCAGGGCTCAATTCCTTCTGTCCATCCATCAATGCCATAAGTTTTCCAATCATTCAAAGACGTCAATAATGATTGTTCTGCTCTTTTAGAGAGCAGTCCGAGAGAATTGCCATCCATATAATAGCTCTTTTCTTTAGTATAAAATTCATCCTTGAAAGCATGTAACGGGTCGTTTTGGTCAAGTTCTCTAACGGTTTCTCTAGTAATTTTAGATTTCGTCATCCAATCCCTCCTGCCTTTATTATAAGGAAGCAGGAGAGTCCCTAGCAAAGTTTTTACCAATCATTTAGTTGCAATTGTTTAAAGAGAATGAAATGAAAGAAAAGAACAACAAAAGCGCTGCCAGTCAAAGGCAGCGCTCTATCTACTTCATTAGGTTATGCTTGTAGAGGACAGCTTTTATAAGGGAGTAGGTATAATCTTCAGGTAATCCCTCTTTCAAAGGTTTTAATTTCTTTTCCTCTAATTCTTCGTACTGACGGAGGACCGCTTTCTCTTGTTCTTCATCAAACCAACGACCCCAGTCAAAGTCTTCGATTTCCTGGGCACGCCGTAACAGGTGGCTTTCAACGGTTTGTTTACTAAGTCCACGCTCTGATGCGATTTCCTCTATTGACTTCCTTTCCTGATCCCATCTCTCAAACGAAATGATATGGCTTGGCCTTTCGTCAGTTGGGTCCTTTTTAACGATAGAAGAAGATGGTTTAGAAGATGGCTTTGGTTTAGAGTCTGCTTGTTCACTCCAGGGCTTGATCAGTGCTAGGAATCTCTCTCCATATTGTTCATATTTTTGTTCTCCAACTCCTTTAATGGCTAGCATCTCTCGTTTATTTTCAGGTAAATAAACCGAGAATTCCTTCAGAGTTGCATCAGAGAAAATCACATAAGGCGGAAGCCCTTTCTCATCTGCGATCGTTTTACGTAAGGTGCGAAGTTCTTGGAAATATTCTGGATTGTATTCTTCTTCCTGATGAGTCGTCGTAGCTTCCACTAACATGACGACAGGCTGTTCTCCTTTTAAAACGGAGACAGCTTCATTTGATAACTGCAAGGTTGGGTATCGGCCTTGCCCTGGTGTCAAATAGCCTTCCGCCGTTAAAAAATGAATGAACCGTGTCAATTCTTTTTCTGTATAGTTGGACATAATTCCGTAAGTGGAAAGAGTTTGGAAGCGGAATTGCTTTACCTTTTGGTCCGCCGATCCTTTCAATACTTTTGCGGTCAAACCTGCACCAAAGCGTTCACCCATCCGTTTCACGCAGGATAAGACCATCTGGGCCTCTTTCGTCATGTCTTGCTTTTCTCCTTCATACGTACAATTCGAACATTTGCCGCATGGCTCAGTAGGGGTAGGATCTTCAAAATACTCAAGAATATATTGCTGTAAGCACGTATGAGTATGACAATAATTGACCATCGATTGTAATTTGGCATATTCTTCTTGTTTCTTTTCCTCTGAAGGAGATTGATCAATCAAAAATCGCTGCAGATGAATGTCCTGACTTGAGAAGAGAAGGGCACAGTCCCCTGGCTCTCCGTCTCGTCCGGCACGTCCAGCTTCCTGGTAGTAAGACTCAATATTCATCGGCATCGAGTAATGAATGACGTACCGGACATTCGACTTGTCTATTCCCATACCAAAGGCGTTTGTGGCGACAATGGTAGTGATTTCATCCTGTACAAAGTCCATTTGTACCTGTTTTCTTTGATTTTCTGTCATACCGGCATGATATTTTCCGATAGAAAAACCCTTTTTCGACAACAACTGTTGTAAGTGGTCCGCATCTTTTCTTGTCGCGGTATAGATGATGCCTGATTCCTCTGATCGGCTTTTCAAATATTCTTCTACGAAGTCTCGTTTATCTCTTCCTTTAATTATACGGAAAGATAAATTATGGCGAGCGAACCCTGTATTGACGACAGAGTTTTCAGGGACATCAATTAAGTGCATGATGTCTTTGATGACTTCTCTGGTAGCTGTTGCAGTTAAAGCCATGAATACAGGAAGGTTCGGGATCTGTTTCAGTGTTGGCACAATTGACCGGTAACTTGGCCTGAAATCATGACCCCATTGGGAAATACAATGGGCCTCATCAAATGCGATCAAGGATAGTTGCATGCTTTTGACAGCTGAAAGAAAATGTCCAGAGTCAAATCGTTCAGGTGCTACATAAACGAACTGGTATGCACCATTGGCCATATCGAAAATCCTCTGTCTTTGTTCTTCCGTTGACAGGGAACTATTTATATAAGTAGCGGCAATACCATAAGAATTTAAGGCATCCACCTGGTCTTTCATTAGAGAAATCAGCGGGGAAATTATGATCGCTGTCCCAGGCAGAGCTAACCCGGGGATCTGGTAGCAAAGCGACTTCCCACCACCTGTAGGCATGACAGCCAGTGTGTTTTGGCCGCTTAATACTTGGCTTATGGCTTGTTCTTGCCCTGGACGGAAGGAAGGGAACCCATAATACTGCTGCAAAAGTTGTTCGGCTTTTTCCATCATATTGATCTCATCCTTTTATCTATTCTTGCTATTGCTTTAATCTTTTCTCATCTTATCACGTTTGTTTTGGAATGATAGGGGAAAATATATGTCGTGATCGTCAAATAAAGGAGTGAAAACATCATGAAAGCAATTGTCATAGAACAATATGGCGGTAAAGAACAACTCGTGGAAAAAGTAGTGGATCATCCAACGCTCGAAAATAACCAAGTACTTGTCGAGCTGCATGCCACTTCAATCAACCCGATAGATTGGAAACTAAGAGAAGGTTACTTAAAGGAGATGCTCGATTTCGACTTCCCGATAATATTAGGATGGGATGCAGCGGGAGTAGTGAAAGAAGTGGGGAGTGCTGTAAAACAATATAAACAGGGAGATCGTGTCTTTGCGCGACCAGCGACCACACGCTTTGGTACGTATGCGGAATATGTGGCCGTAGATGAGGAGTTACTGGCTCCATTGCCGGACAATATTCCATTTGAAGAGGCAGCCGCTGTACCGCTTGCAGGATTGACAGCCTGGCAATGTCTTGTAGATTTTGCTGAAATTAAAGAAGGAGATCGTGTTTTGATTCATGCAGGATCAGGAGGTGTCGGTCAGTACGCCATTCAATTAGCTAAACATTTCGGTGCTTACGTTGCAACTACGGCAAGTGGCAAAAATCAATCGTGGGTTGAGGAACTCGGTGTCGATCGTTTCATCAATTACCGGGAAGAGCAATTTGATGAAGTCTTAAGTGATTTCGATATCGTTCTTGATACTCTAGGAGGCGAAATTCAAGAGAAAAGCTTCAAGGTGTTAAAAGAAGGAGGTCGTTTACCTTCCATCGTCCAGCCTCCTGACGATAAGCTTGCCGAAAAGCATAACGTCAAAGCAGGATTCGTCTGGCTTGAGCCGAGTGGTGAAAAACTGTCTAAACTTGCTGACTTAATGGAAAATGGTAAGCTTACTTCTGTGATAGGGCACCGCTTTCCTTTGACAGAAAAAGGATTGAAAGAAGCTCATGATATTAGTGAAAGTCACCACGCAAAAGGAAAAATTATCATTTCGATCAAATAAGGCAAAACCCCTTAGGTCATCCGTATTTTGGAAGGCCACAGGGGTTATTTTTGTGCAAATTTTCTTACAATTTTTGAGTAATTGCGATAAACTAAGGGTATGGTTCATTATAACGTCGAATGGGGGAGATTTAGTGCTGAAAAATTATGATGTAGGTTCTTTTTTTGATGAGATGATGGAACAGACAGGGGCTCCTAAGACTCATTACCAATGGTTCCACCAGCTTATCGAACAGTTCTCGGATCAAGAATTGAAGGAAAAGCATGAAACGGCACAATTGAATTTTCTTCGTCAAGGAATCACCTTCACGGTTTATAACCACACCGGAGGCACTGAACGGACTATGCCTTTTGATTTTGTTCCGATCATTATTCCGGAACAACAATGGAATAAGGTCGAAAAAGGGATTAAGCAGAGAATCAGTGCTCTAAACCATTTCCTCGATGATGTATACCATGAGCAAAAGATTGTTGAAGCAGGGATTATACCGGGAGACCTGATTGAAAACAATCCTTATTATTATGATAAACAAATCGGCGGGGTGAATATCCCTTTAAATAATCATGTGTTTTTAGCTGGTGTGGATCTGATTAGGGACGAAAATGGTGAATATCGTGTCCTTGAAGACAATCTCAGAAATCCATCAGGGATGTCTTATGTCTTTCAAAATCGTTACGTGATGAGACAGGTTTACCCTGAACTGTTTTTCCAACACTCTATTGAAACGCTGGAGCACCAGTTATCTGAACTGCACAATGCTGTGATCAGTCATGTACCACCCAATGCTGATCCACACACAACTCCGACAGCTGTATTGTTGACACCAGGCATGTATAATTCCGCTTACTATGATCATGTCTTTCTAGCCCAACAGATGGGTATCGAGCTTGTTGAAGGCAGAGATTTGATCGTCAAAGGCGACGTCGTCTATATGAAAACAATCCGCGGATTAAAGCGAGTGGATATCATTTATCGGAGAATTGATGACGACTTCCTTGATCCAGAAGCATTCCGACCGGACTCTGTACTTGGAGTTGCTGGACTTTTAAATGCATACAAGAAAGGGAATGTTTCTATATTGAATGGAATCGGCAATGGAGTCGCTGATGATAAAGCGATGTACGTCTATGTGCCTGATATGATTCGCTTTTATTTGGACGAAGAACCGATCATTCCGAATGTGGAAACGTATTTCCTTAGTGATCCGGAAAAGCTTGAGTATGTGCTTGAGAATTTAGAAGACCTTGTCATTAAAAACGTAGGAGCTTCGGGTGGGTATGACATGCTAATCGGACCACAATCAGACGAAGATTTGCGGAATGAATTCAGAAGAAAAATCATTGAGAAGCCTCATCAATATATCGCTCAGCCTACCATCAAGCTTTCAAGAGCACCTGCTTATCAAGATGGACGTTTTTACCCTTGTCATGTGGATTTGCGTGTATTCGCCATGAGTGGAAACTACACGAATGTTCTGCCTGGGGGATTATCAAGGGTTGCGTTGAAGGAAGGTTCTCTAGTCGTAAACTCTTCTCAAGGTGGAGGCGGTAAGGATACGTGGATTTTGACAGAAGGGGGACAACCGAATGCTTAGCAGGGTAGCCGATTCTTTATATTGGATGGCGCGTAATATCGAGCGCGCCGAAAACAATTCAAGAGTACTTAGTGTTCAATTGATCCATATGTTGGAAGCTTCGGATCAGGAGATCGCTGATCGTGATTGGGGAGAGGTATTAGAGATTTGTGCATCACAGCAGGAATACATTGATCGGTACGAACGCCTCGACCGGGAAACGATCATCCAATACTTAACGATCAGCCCTTTGAATCCTAGTTCTCTTATGAACAGCATGTTTTACGCGAGAGAGAATGCGAGATCCACCAGGGATATCATTCCAGATGAACTCTGGGAAGTGCTGAATGAGTTCCACTTAGCTCAGAAAGACTGGCAGGAACTAGCGAATACGAGGCAGCATACTCAGGATTATCTCAAAAAAGTAGTCCGAACATCCATGTCAGCGCAAGGCGTCATTGAATCAACGATGAGCCGCGGCATCCCTTATTCATTTATTAAAATTGGAAAATGGCTGGAGAGAGCTGAAAAAACGGCACGCGTCTTGAATGTCACGTGTGAGAAGAACAGAAAAGAAGCGATCCACCATACCGATAATTATTATTATTGGCTGACAGCCTTGCAGTTTTTGAATGGGTATGATGCCTATATTAAAGAGAATCCGCCAACGATGGAATCAAGGAATGTCTTAAACTTTTTAGTGAAAGAAGGGACATTCCCAAGGTCGATCCGTTATTGCATGAACCATGTGCAAGAAGCGATTCAAAACTTAGAGTCTGGTAAGGTATCCCACTACTCCGAGGATTTGTTCCAAATGCTGAAAATGGTTCAGAATGAAATCAGTGAAACGGATATCGATGAGATGAATATGGAAGAGCTGATGAAGTTCCTGGATCATTTCCAGGATCGCTGCCATACGGTAAGTCGAATGTTCTCTGAAACCTACTACCTCATTGAACCTGTGCATGCAAAGTGAGCCAAGACGCCAGGAGGAAATATAATGAAATACCAAATTGAACATACAAATACCTTTTATTATGAAAATTTTGTTGACCAAAGCATGAACCATATCCGTTTGAAACCGCGAACGGATGAGTGCCAAAGGCTTTTGGCTTACCGGACGGAAATCAGTCCGAATTCTTTGATTAAAGAGCATATTGATCTATGGGGTAACCACGTGGAAACATTCTTTATACCTGAAAAACACGAACATCTTACTGTAAGGACGATCTCAACAGTCAGTATTCAGAAAAGCCCATTTATCCATATGATCCGCAGTTCAGCTGAGATGATGAATATCTTTCATTCTGAGCTTTTTAGACGTCATTATTTGGCATATTTGAATGAAACTCCTTATACGTTCTTGTATAAAGAGCAAGTCGAGGAGATCGTGAATGCGGTCGGTGATCCATCAGACCCTATTCAGTTCTCGATTGACTTAATGGCTTATATCAATCTGTCCATCTATTATGACTCGGGTGTGACCCATGTGAATACAAAAGCTTATGAATCCTGGCCATTGAAAGCAGGAGTATGTCAGGATTATGCTCATGTCATGATCGGCGTACTAAGAGCAAAAGGAATCCCGGCACGCTACGTGAGTGGTTACTTATATGTTGGTGAGGATTCTGCCTTAGTTGGGGATGCAGCTACACACGCCTGGGTGGAAGTCATGGTTCCGGGTATCGGATGGGTAGGCTTGGATCCTACGAATAACGTAGAAGCGCTGGAGCAGCATATTCGAATTGGTACGGGGAGAGATTATGCTGATGTAAGCCCGCTTCAGGGTGTTTATCGAGGCGGAGGCCAAAATTTAGATGTGAAAGTTAGTGTAACATTACTCGATAATTAATCTAAAAATCATGGCTGGTAGAAAGCTGGTTGGATATAATTGAGGATAAAAAATCCCCCTCTGATTATAAATCGGAGGGGGATCATTTTTTAGTTTTGGTAACTCTCTGATGGCGCCCCTTGACCTTTTATAAATTGGAAGAGTGCTCCAGTCAATCCGCCGATTACAGCGGGAACAACCCAGCTTAAATTTAATTCGAATAGTGGCAGTTGGCTGATCCATGAAGTAATACCGGGCATGTCCAAACCAAAAGCAACAAGTCCATCGTATAGCGCCACAAATGATGTGAAAAGGACAGCACCTCGATAGACGTAAGGAGAATGGTTAAATAGTCCTCCCATGAAGGTCAATGCAATTAAAACAATGGTTATTGGATAAACAAAAACAAGAACGGGTACAGAGTATTCAATGATCTGGTTTAAGCCGATATTCGTAATCCCTAAACTTACAAGGGTAACTAAGGTAACCACTGTTTTGTAAGAAAGAGCAGAAATTCTTTTTGAGAAAAACTGTCCGCACGCAACGGTTAATCCGACGCAAGTGGTGAAACAGGCAAGGGCAACAATAACTCCCAAAAGCAAAGTTCCCGGTTGACCATACATGATTTTTGCAGCACCTGAGAGGATGGCACTTCCATTGTCGTAAGTACCTTCCGTAGCCATCTTAGCACCAATCCA
>NZ_JRNX01000647.1 GCF_000786645.1 Halobacillus sp. BBL2006 | reverse complement strand
TTTCTTCTTTTTGTTCTTCTTTATCATCTGAAGCTTCTTCCTCAGATCCACCTGCTTCTCCGTTCTCATCCACTTTAGCAATGACGTCTCCGACTTCTACGTCATCCCCTTCGTCTTTTAGCAGCTCAGCGATGACTCCGCTTGCGTCTGCATTCACTTCGACGTTAACTTTGTCTGTTTCTAATTCAAGGATTGGATCGCCCTTTTCTACCTGATCACCTTTTTTAACAAGCCACTCCGCTATCGTACCTTCTGTGATAGATTCAGCTAGTTCAGGAACTTTAATTTCCTTCATTTGAATTTCCTCCTTTAGACATCTGTAGCGCTTCATGAATTATGCGATTTTGCTCGGTTTTATGGATATTTGGTTCCCCGACGGATGGAGACGCACGATGTGGTCTTCCAACATACCGGTGAATCTGATCACCTTTTAATAGTTTGTGGAGGATGCCTTCAACAAAGTACCAGCTACCCATATTTTGTGGCTCTTCCTGTACCCACACCAATTCTTCCAGGTTTGGATAGGTCTCAAGAATTTCTGCCAGTTTTTTCTCTGGGAAAGGATAGATTTGTTCGATACGTACAGCATCGATCGTTTCAAATGATTGATCTGCTTTTTCTACTGTATCTTCGATATCAACCATGATTTTTCCGCTTCCTAGCAGCAATGTTTTCACTTTTTTCTTTGCTTTTTCATCTTGC
>NZ_JRNX01000646.1 GCF_000786645.1 Halobacillus sp. BBL2006 | reverse complement strand
CCAGCTGGATGGAGTCATTACGACATCGGAAGTGCTGTTCCCGCATTACCGGGAAGCGATTGAAAAAGCGTTTGGATGTGAAGTCTATGACCAATACGGGGCCAACGACGGCGGCGTGACCGCTTTTGAGTGTGACCAGCATGAAGGACTGCATATCGGAATGGAACGCTGTGTTGTCGAAATCGTTGATGATGAAGGAAACCCTGTACCGGACGGGGAAGAAGGACGGATTTTGCTTACCGATTTGTCTAACTACGCAATGCCGTTTATCCGCTATGAAGTCGGAGACTATGGAGCAATCACAAAGGAGCCTTGCGCTTGTGGACGCGGCCTGATCCGCCTCACTCATATAAAAGGGCGTCAGCAGGAATTCGTCTACAGCAAAAACAATCGAAAAGTTCACGGAGGCTTCTTCTCGACGACGTTCAGACAGTATGATGCAGTGGAACAATTCCAGGTTAAACAGGACGAAATTGGGGAAATAGTCATAAGACTGCGTTTGAACGATCCCGCTTTCGAGAAACAGTTAGATAAGCTGAAACAAACCATTGTAAAACAAGCAGAACTGGATAAGGTTACGATTGAACTCACCGATCAGTTTGAAAAAACTAAAGGTGGAAAACATAAATTTGTCATAAATAACGTCGCTGAAACAAACGAATCAGTGGTAAGGTAACGGATGGAAAGGGAGTTTTTGTTATGAAGAAATCGTTGTGTGTGGTCGGCTTAGGATATATTGGTTTACCGACTTCTGTCATGTTCGCGATCAATGGACATAAAGTGCACGGAGTAGACGTCAACGAAAAAGCAGTAGAAATGGTCAACAGTAAACAACTTCATATAGAAGAAAACGGGCTGGAAGAGCGCCTCAAGGAAGCTGTGGACAGCGGAATGTTCAAAGCTTCTACAGAGCCTGAGGAAGCGGATGTATTCATTATTGCGGTTCCGTCACCGATTCGTGAGGACAAAACGGCTAACCTGGATTATGTGCGCAATGCAACAGAGGCTATCGTCCCTTATGTGAAAAAAGGGGACCTCGTCATATTGGAATCGACCGTTCCTCCTCGTACGGTTGAAGATGTCATGCTGCCGGTGCTGGAGCGTTCTGGACTGGATATCGGAGAGGACATTTTTGTAGCTCACTCTCCTGAGCGTGTCATTCCAGGAAAGGTGTTCCAGGAACTAGTGGCTAACGACCGTATCGTTGGCGGAATCAATGAAAAATCTTCACAAATGACTAAAGAGTTATACGAAGTTTTCGTGAAAGGGAACATCCACTTGACGGACGCTACGACGGCGGAAATGGTCAAAGTCATTGAAAACACGTATCGTGATGTAAACATCGCGTTTGCCAACGAACTGGCTCTTATCAGTGAGAAAATCGGAGTCAACGCCTGGGAAGCGATTCGCCTTGCGAACTTCCACCCGCGCGTCAACATCCATACACCTGGACCAGGAGTAGGCGGACACTGCATCGCGGTCGATCCATGGTTCCTTGCTGAGATTGAACCGGAGCTGTCAAAAATCATTCAGCTTTCCCGTAACACGAACGATCACATGCCGACGTTCACAGCTAACAAAATTGAAGAAATTCTTAAATCGAAAGATATCAACGACGGCAAAGTTGCGATCTTCGGTCTTTCCTTCAAAGCGAATATCGATGATCAGCGCGAAAGTCCGTCTCTCGAAGTCATCAAAAAGCTTGTTGAAAAAGGCATCAGCTTCACAACTTACGATCCACATATCAAAGAAAATGTCGCATCAAACCAGACACAGGATATGGATGAAGCTCTTGAGCAATCAGATGTTGTTGTCGTGCTAACGGATCACAATGAATTTAAAGAGCTTGACCCTGAACGTGTAGGAAGTAAAATGAGAAACAGAATCGTTTTTGATACGAAAAATGCATTGCCGCTCGGTCAGTGGGAAGAGGCAGGGTTTACGATCAAACGATTAGGAGATTCAAAAAATTAGTAGGGGTAAAGGTGAGACTATGAAGGAAACGTTTCTTGGCGTTGATGTAAGCAGTTCTACCTATCAACAGCTCAACCAGCAAATTTTTGATGACATCCGACATAACCGACAATCAATGATCGTTGCCATCAATCCTGAAAAGATTTTAAAAGCTCAGGATGACCCGGACTTGATGGAGCTGCTTAATAAAGCGGACTATCAGATTCCGGATGGTGTCGGTGTTCTTTTTGCGTCTCGGCTAAATAGCGGCGATATCAAGAATCGTATCACCGGCATTGATATGTTCCTGACTTTATGCGAGCAAGCTGCACTTTACGGGAAATCCGTGTTCTTGTACGGAGCAAAACCGGGCGTCGCCGAACAAGCAAAGGATCGCCTTCAAGAGCGCTATCCGAACTTGAAAATCGCTGGCGTGCTTGATGGGTACATCAAAGATGAAGAGTACATCAAAAAGACCATCAATGAAGCGAACCCGGACATTTTGTTTGTCGCTCTTGGAAGTCCTGCAC
>NZ_JRNX01000645.1 GCF_000786645.1 Halobacillus sp. BBL2006 | reverse complement strand
CCGCCCCACGGAAAGCGAACCTTTTCCCGCAGCCCCAAACTCATACGAATGTCTCGAAACTGAGTCTTCAATAATCGGGAGCTAAAGGTGAATAAGAAAACTCAACAAATTCTACTAATAGAAGATATGCTTCGCCTCAAATGTTTCCTCATTAAATGTCATAATTCCAAATGAGTAATAAGGCAGCTTCCGTTTAGCAGTGGGCGATCCAGGATTGAATAAGAGCTGCTTTTTAAAATAACGTAGCAGAGGAATATGAGAGTGTCCGAACACAATAATATCGGCGTTATCCTCCGCGAAAGCTTCAACGACACGCTTTTCAGTTGTCTTCTTTTCTCCATGCCCATGCACTATACCTATTTTAAACCCTTTTACATCAATGATTTGTTTATCCGGCACCAATTCTTGTATCTCTATTCCGTCGACATTTCCATACACACCATGGACGGGAGCAAAGGATTCAAGTTGGTCATAGACTTCTGGTATATTCCAATCCCCTGCATGGATGATGAGCTCAGCAGACGGAAGCTCTTCCATCAGGCGGACAGGCAGTTCGGCTTCTTTTTTTGCGATATGGGTATCCGATACGATCACCACTTTCATTCCAATTCCTCCTGTCTTAAATCTTTTCCCGGGAAATAATTTGTTTTATGTAGAGAAAACCCCCGATCTTTTACGCAAGATCAGGGGTTCACTATCATTGAATAGGTGTTTTGTTTGGTGTACCCGCTTTACGGGGGTATTTCTTCGGTGTTTTTCTCCGCTTTTCAATAATCGCGATATTGCGTTCACTATTTTCTTCTGGAAGCTCAAACGTGTACGTGCTTTTTACTTCACCGCCAACCGTTTGAATGGCAATGGCGGCATCTTCCATTTCCTCATCCAAATTAGGACCTTTCATCGCCATGAAATGCCCCCCTTTAGCCGTTAAAGGTAAGCACAGTTCACTTAGGACGGACATTCGAGCAACGGCACGGGCCATGACTAAGTCATATCCTTCACGAAACTTGTCGTTTTTACCAAAGTTTTCGGCACGATCATGATAAAAAGCGACATCATCTAGCTCTAATTCATGGGCTAAGTGATTCAAAAACGTAATTCTTTTTTTCAAAGAATCGACAATTGTCACTTTAAGCTGAGGAAAGACAATCTTCAATGGCAAACTTGGAAATCCAGCTCCCGCACCAACATCACAAATGCGAAGCGGGCGGTTAAAATCAAAGTAAAATGCTGCCGTCAATGAATCATAAAAGTGCTTAAGATAAACACCTTCTTGATCGGTAATCGCAGTCAAGTTCATCTTTTCATTCCATTCGACAAGAATCTCGAAGTATTTATGAAACTGCTGCTGCTGCTTTTCGTTCAGCTCTATTCCTTGCTTTTGTAATGATTGTAGAAAGGTGTTTGTATCCATAAGTCCATCCTTTCGTATTATTCACCAGAAACGCGGGCAATTTTTCCTTGTTCAATATAGACGAGAAGAATCGAAACGTCTGCCGGATTGACACCCGATACGCGCGACGCCTGACCGACAGAAAGTGGACGCACCTGTTTCAAACGGTCACGTGCTTCCGTTGCGAGTCCATTAATGGCATCGTAATCAATGTCATCAGGTATTTTTTTCGAATCCATTTTCTTCATACGATCAATTTGTTCAAGGGCTTTTTTAATATAGCCGCTATACTTAATTTGAATTTCAACTTGTTCTTTCACGTCTTCTGGAAGATTGGCGTCACTTGGAGTCAGACGTTCGATGTGCGCATATTTCATTTCCGGACGTTTCAGTAAGTCTGTCGCACGGACAGCGTCCTTCAATTTAGAACCGCCTGCTTCTTCAATAACTGCCTGAACTTCTTCTGTGACCTTCAAGATGACACCGTCTAGACGTGTCTTCTCTTCTTCGATCTGACGCTGCTTTTCTTTAAAACGCTTGTAGCGTTCTTCAGGGATGACGCCAATGTTGTAGCCGATTTCTGTCAGGCGTAAGTCCGCATTATCATGACGCAGCATGAGACGGAATTCGGCACGGGATGTCAGCAAGCGATATGGCTC
>NZ_JRNX01000644.1 GCF_000786645.1 Halobacillus sp. BBL2006 | reverse complement strand
CATCAGATCACCCAAGCCATATTCGATATCCAAGTCTTTTCCGTATGCATTGACGTTTTGACCGAGAAGAGTAACCTCTTTGTACCCTTGAGCGGCTAAGTGCCGTACTTCCTGTATAATATCTTTCGGAAGACGGCTCCTTTCTTTTCCGCGAGTGTAGGGTACGATACAGTACGTACAGAATTTGTCACAACCATACATAATGTTGACCCAGGCCTTGATTTTGCCCTTACGTGAACGCGGCAGGTTTTCAATGATGTCGCCTTCTTTAGACCACACATCTATGACCATCTCTTTGCCGAACATCGCTTCTTTTACGAGTTGAGGAAGTCTATGAATATTGTGAGTCCCGAATATTAAGTCGATAAACGGATGTTTCTTAAGTATGCGATTAACAACGGATTCCTCTTGAGACATACATCCACATACTCCGATAATCAAGTTCGGATTTTCCATTTTCAACGGCTTCAAGTGGCCGATTTCTCCGAACACTTTATTTTCAGCATTTTCTCTGATTGCGCATGTATTCAAAAGGATGATATCGGCTTCTTTGGTGTTCGAGGTAGACTCATACCCCATTTCTTCGAATATACCGGCCATGACCTCAGTGTCATGTTCATTCATTTGACACCCGTATGTGCGGATCATATATTTTTTCCCTTTACCGGATTGGTCCATATCTTCAGGAATCTCAAAGTCGTATAGGACATCGGTTTCTTTTCTCTTCCGACGTTGAGCATCCCTCATATTTGGCGGCTGGTAAGTGGTTTCAAAATATTTCATGAAGTCTTCACTTGTTTTTTGTTTGATACGATTCAAGTTTTCATCTTCAGAGAGCGATTCCTCAGGTCCTCCCTGACGAATTTGCGACATTTCTTTTCGTTGCTGCTCGTTCATTACGATCTCCTTTCAAACCGTGCCTTCTAACTGTACTATTATATCAATTTTCACACAAAATTTTAAGTAGTAATTGCGATACCATCACAAATCGTACCAGTTTTACAAATAAAAAGCCACCATGATGGTATACATCATAGTGGCCGGTCAATCAAAATTACAGGATATTCAACTTCTTACCGACTTTTTCAAAAGCATCAAGTGCCTGCTGCAATTCTTCTTTAGAATGTTCTGCCGTAACAATCGTACGGACTCTACCTTTTCCACGCTGTACGGTCGGGAAGACGATTCCCTGAGCAAACACTCCTTCTTCAAACAATTCATCTGAGAATTTGTGTGTAAGCGCATCGTCACCAATCATGACAGGAGTGACTGGCGTTTCGCTAATTCCCGTGTCAAAACCGAGGGAATTTAAGCCATCTTTGAAGAATTTCGTGTTATCCCAAAGTTTATCAATCAGCTCAGGTTCGTTCAGAAGAACATCAATGGCTGCATCATTAGCAGCTGTCACTGCAGGTGGATGAGACGTACTGAACAAAAACGGGCGTCCTTTATGGATCAAATATTCCCTCAGCGTCTTCGTACTGGCCACATATCCACCCAAGACTCCGATCGCCTTACTTAACGTACCTACTTGAATGTGAACGCGTCCATCTAATTTGAAGTGATTTACAGTCCCTCTTCCATTGTCGCCAAGCACCCCGCTGGCGTGAGCATCATCGACCATGATCAAAGCATCATATTTTTCTGCAAGCTCAACAATTTCTGGTAAAGGAGAGATATTTCCATCCATAGAAAATACTCCGTCAGTTACAACCAGTCGTGTTCTGTAATCTGAACTTGCTTTCAGTGCTTCTTCTAGAGAATCCATATCAACGTGTTTATAAATTTTACGATCTGCTTTTGTCAAGCGGATTCCGTCGATGATGGAAGCGTGATTCAATTCATCAGAAATCACGACGTCTTCTTTTCCTAAGATAGAAGAAAGGACACCCTGATTCGTAGTGAAGCCGGACTGGAATACAAGGGCAGCTTCCGTGTGCTTAAACTTAGCCAGTTTCTCTTCAAAATCTTCGTGCATTTTAAGCGTACCAGCAATTGTACGCACAGAGCCTGTTCCAACACCGTACTCTTCATTTGCGCGTGCTGCTGCCTCTTTCATTTTAGGATGAGAGGTAAGTCCAAGGTAGTTGTTCGAAGACAGCTGAATGACTTCTTTTCCTTTGATCTTCACTTTTGATCCTTGCGCGGATTCTAAAGGAATCAGTTGTCTAAAGGTACCTTCCTCTTTCATTTCGTCTAATTGTTGTTGTAAGTATTCAAAGCCCTTCATATAAAAAATCCTCCTCAAGTTTTATGGGTGTAGTACAACTTTTCCACATTTTCCTTGATTCATCAATTCGAAGCCTTTTTCAAACTCTTCAAGCTTCAAATGATGAGTGATCATCGGTTTTACATCGACTTGGCCAGAGTGCAGCAAACGCGAAACCTGCTGCCAAGTTTCATACATTTTGCGTCCAGTAATACCTTGAACCTCGACTCCTTTAAATACGATATCATTGGTTACATCGAGGCTTACTCTTTTTGTTGGAAGGCTGAGAATGGAAACTCGACCGCCATTCGTTATCATTTTAAAGCCTTGATCCATCGCAACGGGATGACCACTCATTTCACAAACGACATCAACCCCATGGCCATTCGTCAAAGTTTTTGCTTTTGCTACTGGATCTTCCTCTCCTGAATGAATAGCAGTCGTAGCTCCCATCTCTTCAGCTAATTGCAATCGGTATGAATTCAGATCAAATGCTAACACTTGGGATGCCCCTGCGGCTTTGGCAACACCAACGGCCATCAAACCAATAGGACCACAACCGATGATCGCAACTGATTTTCCAGCGACATCACCGTTTAGGACTGTATGTACAGCATTCCCCATTGGTTCTTGAATAGAAGCGATATCGGTGGGTAAGTTGTCAGGATTCTTCCAAAGATTACTGGCTGGAAGCGCTACATACTCCGCAAAACAACCCTGGGTGTCAACACCGATAATTTTAGTATTTTCACAGATGTGGAATTTACCCGTCAAGCATTGGGGACAATGTCCACAAACCAAGTGTGTCTCTGCACTGACATAATCTCCTATAGAGAAGTTGTTTACTTTTTCGCCAACTTCTACGATTTCTCCTGCAAATTCGTGACCAAATACATATGGAGGATTTACGCGGCTCGCAGACCACTCATCCCAGTTATAAATGTGGACATCTGTTCCACATATGGAAGTGGCTTTAACTCTAATCAATACTTCATCTTCTCGAACGGAGGGGATATCGACTTCCTTTAATTCCGCTCCTACTCCTCTATGATGTTTTACAATTGCTTTCATTGTTCCATTCACAGTGAACACTCCTAATTTGATTTAAAACCTCTGTAATAACAATATTAACATGATTTCAAATAATCGCAAGAGACCCTGTCCACTGTGAAAGGACATGTGAATATGGTATACAATTAATAAAAGTTGTCTATCTTATCAACCGTTCTACTACTAGATGCTCTATGTAAAAGATTATCAAAGCTTTAGTGGATGCTATTAATAAGAGAATGTTTATTCCGGAAATAAATATCTCTAAACCAAGTCTTCACCAAACGTGCAGTTATCTGGAAGACTCGATTTCGAGATATTTGTCAGCCTGTTTCCTTTATTAGGCAGAATTAGGAGGTCCTGGAAATCACTCGCTTTCCGTGGGCATGTGGTGAGCTTCCTCAGA
>NZ_JRNX01000643.1 GCF_000786645.1 Halobacillus sp. BBL2006 | reverse complement strand
GGCTTCCCCGCCATATTTTCCAGAAGAATCTTACACTCGCCCTGCCACTGACTTAGCACTTTATTAAGTACTTCAATCATTAACCGATAGCTGGCCAACGGGTCATCCTTGAATATATCTTTCCCGAAGTGAACCACCACTCCTAGGGACCCACACGCCTCAGCGATCGCTAAATCATTCAAAAGTGAGGCGGTGACCTGCTCTTTTTTATGGTTATCGGAGGGTGTTAATGACGTAGGGTATGACGTATGGGCTACAGATACAAGCCCCTCTTTCTTACAGAAGCCCCTGCACAGCGCTGCATCTTCTTTATTAAACGATTTAACCGATAAAGTTCTCGGATTCTTCGGAAAATATTGAAACGCATCCGCGTTTAAAGATGCTGCCTGTTTTGCTGCTCCTAAATAACCATCCTTAATTGAAACGTGACTGCCAAAGATCACTCCAGGGTCCTCCTTTCCTCTTGCGAAGAGGGTCATTTTTTGTTAGTTTAACCTGAATGAATAAAATCATCTGGTTTCCACTCAAGCCTTTGAGCTTTCTCTTTTCCACACCAAAGTAGTGTTAGAAGATATTATGGAAGCATTTTTACAGTCTTTTTTCATACAATTCACTTAGAGGTGATAATCAATGCCAAGGATAAAATATAACAACAGTGACGTTGCATTAATAGCAAGAATGATGCGGGCAGAAGCAGAAGGTGAAGGACGGCTGGGGATGCTGATGGTTGGAAATGTCATTGTCAATCGAGTAAAAGCGAATTGTTTAGATTTCGAAGGGTTAAGATCCGTACCGGATGTGATTTATCAAGTGCAAGGAGGAAATTTTTCTTTTGAAGCCGTACAAAAAGGGAATGTTTTTTATAACAGAGCAAGAGGTGTAGAAAAGAGATTAGCCAAACAAGTCTTAAACTATTGGAGACAGCACCCTTCCAAGTTTGCGCTCTGGTATTTTAATCCTTATGGTGAATGTCCATCTACATGGTACGGCCAGCCATTTACAGGACAATTCAAGCAACATTGTTATTATGAGCCGCAGGCGAATACATGTGCTAGCGTTTATAGATGGTAAAAAAATACTCCATCACAAGTTGGAGTATTTTTTTGTATTTTCTACGCAATCAAGTTCACTACCTTTTTTACATAAAACCCTTTTACACTGAGTATAGAATTGAATAAAAAATGAAACAGCCTTCATAACATAAACAAAGTTCGACTTTCTTTATGTCATGAAGGCTGTTTTTCGGAGATAGATAAAGTCACCGGATTTTGACTATATCCCCTCTTATCCTCTATACTTGATCGTTAATCCTTTTAAGAAGTTTCGAGCATATTGATCACCGAACTGCTTATAATTCTTGTGTCCTTCTTTTCTTAATAGCGCGCTTAATTCCCCTTTTGTTATCTTCACGCCCGCTTCATCTAAAATATCGATGACATCTTCATTCGTTAATTTCAGAGCGATCTTCACTTTTTTCAGCATGACGTTATTCACGCTTGATTGATTCTTGATCGACCGGTCTGGTTTATTCGGCTGTCCAGGTTTTAGTTCTTGTGGACCTCTTTTAAAAGTAATGAAGCCATTTAAAAAGGACTCCAGCATACTATTCGTACATTTGATATGCTCTTCACTTTGAGCTTCTTCATCATAGTCATCTTCCTCATCGTAAAACTCATCCGATCTGGTTAATATCTTTAATACTTCTTCTTTTGTGACGTCCACGCCGCCAAGTTTAAATATTTCGATCATATCTTGATCTTTGATATCCAGGGCGTATCTTAATCTAATTAATATATCATTATTATCCATTTATAGACCTCCAATATATTGCCACTTAATTCGAAAGCATACTTCAGAAAACTACCAAGGTCCTATCATAACACGTTCAATTCTAGGTTAGTCTATCCATTGAAAAAAATTCTTAACGATCCATTGAAGTAGAATAGGTGGTGAGGGACTCCATGAACTTTCACTACATGATTAAGTCAAGCTTCTCTAGTGAATCACAATAACAATGAAATTATCTAAACTTTTCCTCACAATATTCTTAACGTTCAGTGCGCAGGTGAGAAATTAATCAGCCCTGCATATCCTTGATCATCACTCCAACTAGTGCCTCCTGATACCCCGCTTTGCCGGTCCGCCTCATCGCAAGTATCACTTCATTAAGCTCTGGCGATTCGATCGAATCAAGCTTTTTTAACCGACTCTCAGAAATCTCCACCTCAGGGGCAGACGCTTCGTAATCCCGAACCGACATTCTCCACAGCACAACCTGGTCAGGATAGCGCTTCTTCATTAAATCTGCCATCTTCAAGCCTTCCGGATCAAAGTCCCCGGAATAGTAGAGAGTTACTCCCTCTGCCACCAGATAATCGAAAAGTTTCCACGTCGCAAGCTTTACCTGCCCCTGCGTCGAGACGAGCGGAACAGAGGTCACTTCATCAAGCAGCATCGAACAGACTCCGGAGTTTTCCACAACAAATACGCGCTCACTATCCGGTACGTATACCCGCTCGAGCGTCATCAGTTCCCGAAGCGTTATATTCCTTACAAGCTGGATCTTGTAAGCTTCACGCCAGACCGGGTGAACCCCGCCCCCATCATCCGCCAAGAGATTGGCACACGTGACAAAATTCATTAGATCATCACGAAGTAAACCGTAAGCCTCAAGCAGCTCAGTTACCCCTTCGGATGTTTTAGGGACGGCCGTTTCCTGATCCATGCTTAACAAATGAATCCATAGTTTCCCAAGCGGACGGCTTCCGTCAAAGGCGTGGGGATCTTGAGTAATACGCTGGCTGAATTTCGGCAGCCGCTCGAACTGTCCGGGGGACGGCCGAGTACGGAACGCATGGTCCAGCTGTTCCATCAATGCAAGAAAACTCTTTTCCTCCTTCATCCACGGAAAAAAAGAATAGGTAGAGGGTGGCTTTTCTCTCAGTATCTTCACCCAGAACGAAAGTGCCGGGTATTCCACTTCTATTGTTTGAAAGAAATTCTCGAGACGCCTTTCTTTTTCTGCTGCCTGTTTGGCGTTCGACACAAGTGTCTCCCCGAAATACTGCTCTAGAATCTCCACAAGACTAAGGCCTTCAAATTTCGTATCCAACAGCCGTTTCTCAAAAGCAGAAAGCGAGACGCGGCTGCTCCAGACTTCCTCGGGGGATTTACCCAGAAACCCTGCGATGGCTTCAACTTCTGATTCCGTATATTCTTTTATGGACACACTTCCTCCGATGCGTCCCAGCGACTGATACTTGTTTCTAAAATCGTCAAACAGGCGATGAAAGGGTTCTGAGCGAAAGAACGCAACCGCCTCTTCCCGCTTATCCATCGACCTCGACCTCTTTTTCCCGATTTTCCAGTGACTGACCGTTCCATTCATAGTTCATAACCGCTACAAATCCCACATTCAGCGGGCGGATCAATTCACTGACAGCAAGATTTTTGACCGTATCATAGTCTCCCCAGAGTACTTGGGAATTCATAATGTAATCAAAACCAAGCTCCTCAACGATCTCAAACATTTCACGGATATTATTCTCATCGACTCCCGCAAACGCCTCATCAAGCGAGATAATGTACGGTGCTGAATCCGATGCCTCCTGGTATCTCGAATAGCAAGCAGCGAACAGGGGAATGTACATCGCCATTGCCTTTTCTCCACCACTGAATTTATAAAACGCGTTGTTCGTCAGTTCACGTTTCGGCTCATCCGGACGCTTGTACGAGAGTACAAAGGAGAACCACTTCCGGTAGTCGAGCACTTCCTTAAGGACCTGAAGCAACGTTTGGCCTTCGCCTTTTTCAAACATCGTCTCTTTCGCACGATCAATTCTTGAACGGAAATGCTCGATCATCCGGTCAAAGTCTTCCTCCTTCATTATCTGCGGCTTCCGGTGCAGAAGTTCGACAAGCTCTTTTGTATCGAGTTCTTCATCATGATCAGCTGTCCTTGGCTTCCATCGAATCGAAAACGTGAGGCCAGAAGAAGAATTTCGCGATTCCATTAGACCGTTCATCTTCTCCGTCCACTTCTCCGCACGTCGGATCCTACTCCTCAACTTGTTGCCAACAGATTTGAACAATATTTCCTCATACAGTTCCCGGTCTTGTTCATCAAGCATTTGCTTTTGGTGGGCCTGAATTTCCCGCTGCTTTTCTTCTGCCGTCATCGGCGAAACCTGACGTCCTTCGTAGTTCAGTTCGACAAAGTTTCTACCTGAGGCATCCTCCCATTCCTTATATATAAGCCGCTCCTCATTCGTCAGCTCCTCTTCAAATGAGTCTGAGTAGAGATTACCCGGATATTGCTGCATCTGATATTCTACAAGGTCCTGGTTCACCTCATGGAATTTCTTCGTCACCTGCTCCAACAGCTGAGATTCACGCTGGTCCTCCTTGAAAGAGACAGCAAGTGAACGGGCCAGACTTTCTTCAGACGATTCTTTTGGAAAATCGACAAAGTCGAGTTCACTTTCCCAAACAAACAACCTGCGCCATTCCGCCTCCATAAAGCAAGAAAACTTTAACCGGCGCCTGTTTTCATCCCCCTCACTCTTCAACTTATCGACTGCTACTTCCATCCTTGGTATCTCATTCATCAGAGTAGACAATCGTTTCCGCACCCGCCCCTGTTCTTCCAGCACGACGGAAATTTCCCGGCGGATCTCTTCTGCTTCTTGGTGTTTTAACTGGTCGCGAATCGCTTCAAGCGTCATCTTTCGTCTCGATACCTGATCGACTAAACCGTTAATTTCACCTTGTAGCTCATCAATTTCAGCCTGACGCTCCTCAATTCTTGCACGCAGACTTTCCTGGTCCTTTTGAATGTACAGAAACGTTTGATGCAACAGCTCTAATTTGGAAAGGTCATCCCGATAACGGTCCATAACGAGCACCGCTTTCTTGTAAGTCTCACGTGTCCGCGTCAGCTCATACGGCCTTGTATCCTCCTCCAATTGGTGGTTCATGGAGCGAAACTCACGATACAACGCCTTGCGCTCTTTATCTTTATCTTTCATGTTTTCTGTCAGATGCTCAATCCGACGGCGTGTATTCATCAGATCCTGAAAAATCTCTATAAGATCTTCATCATCTGGAAATCGTCGGAGCGCTGTAGTCGAGATGTTGATCATTTTCTCTAGGTCATGTAGTTCCTGTTGAATATCGGACACTTGCTCCTTCAACGACTGGATCTGCTGTTCAAGTTCACGGATTTTCTCTTTCCGGTAACGCTCACGAGCCGTCCGACCGATGAATTTTGCTTCGCCTGCATGTGGTGCATGTCCTGTGAGCAAATCAAGGCGGTATGATCCGTCTTCAGAGATCGAAGCTCCCCCTTCTCCGATTTGGATGCTCAACAGCACATCCTCAACCACTGCTTTGCTTACGTTTCCATCAAGAACATCTGCTTGTAAGTAATCATTGAGTGTATGTGCCATCGTCTTTGGTTCAGGAACAATCACGCGGTCATGCTTTACCTTCGTTGCCTCCTCCGTTATCAGTGCATCGAGAAGTCCCATCTCAAAGAGGGCCGCCTCAATTCGATTTTTTGTGTCAAAATTAATTCCATCTCGAAACTCTACCGCTTCATATAAGGGTACGACAGGTACCCCCGTCCACGCTACGCGTGCTTCAACGGTTCCTTCTGAACGCGGCGGCTCAGGGTCGCGCTTTTTCTTCCATGTCTCTAGTTCATATTTCGCGGTTTCAAGATCCAGTTCCAGAAGATCAAGCGCATGTTCTTTCTTCAGCTTCTCTGCCCCAAGCTGCTTCGTGTACGCTTCATGTTTCTTATAAAAAGGTTCAAAGACTTCCCTATACTGGACAGGCTCATATAACGAATACAGTCTCCTTGATGTTTCCTGAAGAACTTCGTCTTCCACCTGCCATGGTGCCTCTTTCACCCATGTAAAAATTTCTTCAATTTTCTTCTGTTTATCCTCATCAAACGTGCGCTGCCATTCGCGCTCCTCAATGATCCTCCGGTCACGATTAAGCTCAAGCACACTGTATTCTCGTTCTTTCTCTTGGCGCTTCTCCTTCATCTTCTCAAGCTTTTCAAGCCTCTCCTCAAGCTCTCTCAGTGTTCGAATATGAGCGTTGGACTGTTTTTTCCACGTCTCAAAGGAAACATCCGCAAGCCGCCTAAAATCCTTCACATTGAACTCATGATTTAAAAATGAAGCCTCCGCCGCATCATTCTCTAAATCCGTCAGCTGATCCTCGATCGCTTCCTCCTGCTGTTGTTCGTGCATTTCTTTTCCATCAAGCTCTGTGCGGAGGCCACGCTCAGCCCGCTGCTTTGTCGTCAGCTTTTCTTCTTTGCCTTGAAGATTCTTTTCTTCATACTTGAGATTTTCTTCTTCCTCTTTCTTCTCACGCTCAAGCCGCCACACATCATGCGACCTCAAGCGTTCCTCCTGGTCTGTCAACACTGCCTCCCGGCGGGTAACGTGATCTCTTTCCTCTACAAGGTTCTGAAGTTCTTCTTCTTTCCTGTTCGTTGCTGTACGTGCCTCTTCAAGCGCCGTCTTATAAGCCTCGACTCGTCGTGATGCCTCCTGCCACTTTGCCGCATGATGCCCAAGACGGAACTGGTTGTATCGACCATACACCTCACTCATCTTCCCTAGAGCCTCAATATGACGCTCGACTTGATCAATGTGCTGACGCGTCTCATCCATATGCTCGATCGTATCCGATAAATGACGCAAGTCGTCAT
>NZ_JRNX01000642.1 GCF_000786645.1 Halobacillus sp. BBL2006 | reverse complement strand
CCCGCCACTTCCCCTTTACTTTCGTGACATACACATCCTGGTGCAGGTCGAAGCGGCCATACTTCCCTTTAAACGTTTGGATGACTGTAAAACGATAGACGGTGGATAATGGTTTTGCTCCTTTCTCCGCCTTCCAGTTCTTCACTTTTTTAGAGCTGGTGACCTTAAAGGTGAAAGTCTCGACACCGAAATGATTCATGAACACGTGTGCTCGATCTTGTATGTAATGACCCACCGTAAATTTATCCTTCATGAATGGATGAAACAATCCCCAAGAATCTGAGAATTTCCCTTGCTGCTCAAATAAATAAAAATCTTCCACCGTCTCTTTCGCCTGATGTTCTGGACTCATTTGAATATAAATAAAGACGGAGACAGCGATGACGATTGCCAATATAAACATCGTAGGGACCCATTTTGAAGAGCTTCTCAAACGCCTTCCCCTCCTCTGTCCTCTTTTATACTGTATGCGGCAGACCAGAAATTTAGGAAAAACAAAAAGCTTGATTCCAGTAAGGAATCAAGCTTTTTGTTAGGGGAGGCCTTTATTGTTCCTCCGCGAAATCCTTCAGTTCATCCAGCCTGCGGGTCATGCTGCTCGGACTGACTCCATATTTAGAAGCAACAGCCTTTTTGGTAACGGTTTTGTCGGAGTGATCGAAATACTCAGTACCTGTTACTAAAAATTCAAGGGCTGCAGAGAACACAGATGGTTTACGGTATTTCGGGGCATTCGTATTTTTGTAACGACTCCATAATTGCTGCAGATCTTGATAAGAGGAGCTTTGGTGGATAGATTCAGCGATATTCTCTCCTAACAATTGCAGCACATCATCTTCCTCAACGTTGACTTGCTGCTTACCTTGAGAGCTGACCTGTTCACTGTCCTGTCCCTCATTAAGGTCCGAATGAATCCATTTTTTCATATAGCTCATGAAGTTCTGTTCAAGAGCCTTTTTAGGGGAGGAGTCTTGTCCTTGCTCGAGCAACTCCCTAAACGCCTCATAGAAGGATGGCTGGTTCGGAATCGCTAAGGGAATAAAGTTCGACTCCCATCCCCACTTCATAAGAATCCCCATCACATAAGGATTGTTCGGCACATTTTCGTCTTTCAGCGGAATTCCATCTCTTTTCACATCATAAGCGATTGATGTAAAGACATCCTTCACCTTCGCCGTTTGTTCAGAATCAATCGTCCGGATTTCATAAAGCCCGGGCTTTAGCGTTGTCCATTCTTTAACCGAGGCTTTCGCAGGGTGAGGAATGGAATCAAGTCCTTTTTCCTCCAGATACTCCTCAAAAACCGTTTGTTCTTTGTTGCGGACAAGGAACACTTCATTCATCATCCGAAACGCTTCTTCCATTTGCTTCTCTTTCGTTTTCGCTTTACCAGAAGGAGCGGCATCTGTATAAAATTCTGCAACGTAATCCATAAAGTTTGCATATTGCTCGTTCAATGCTTCATGGACACGTTCAGGCGTTACCTCTTCTCCTGATAATCGACCGCAGCATTTTTTATATTTATCCCCGCTGCCACAAGGGCATGGGCCGTTTCGTTTTACTTTACTCATTATCATTTCCCTCACTAACTTCATAAAACATCAACTTATAGAGTAACCAAAATCTGCTGAAGATGCAAAAAGGAAAAAACATCCACCTCAGGTCATCCAGAATCTGGATGACCTGAGGTGGGAGAAATAGGAAAATATCCATATAATCCTCATAAAAAAAAGCACCTGGCCCGCGAGTTAGACGTTACGGGTCGGTGCTTCATTCTCTTTCGTGGAGGAGCGGTATTTAATATCAAACGGGACGATGATCCGTTTAGCTGGTTCTGATTTATCTTTGACCTTCGCAATCAGGCATTTCGCTGCCTGAACACCCAGTTCATAAATATGAATATCGACAGTTGTAAGCGGTGGGCGTGTAATTTCCGATAAATATACATTATTAAAACTCACAATCGAAATATCATCCGGCACACGCTTATTGCATTCTTCAAGCATGTTCACAACTCCGATACTCATCAAATCATCGGCAATAACGAGCCCTGTCGGTGGTTCCGGCAGTGAAAACAGCTCGTTGACTGCTTGCTGCCCGCCAGATTTCAGGAATTCGGTATGAATTC
>NZ_JRNX01000641.1 GCF_000786645.1 Halobacillus sp. BBL2006 | reverse complement strand
CCCGCCATATCTTCACAAACGACTCGAAAGCCTACTAATTTCTTTTCCGCAATTTCTTTTACTCCAAATATAGTGATAGGATTAACCTTTTCCATCTACCCAGCCTCCAGGATTGTATTGAGTTATATAAGTTCACTTCCATAAAAGGATGTATTTTCCTTTTTAATTTAAGAATTTTGATAAACGATGTTTTGATTTTCTGTGTTATGAGTTATTTCATTTAAAGTATTCTTGAAAACTTGATTTCAAGATTTTGTGAGAGTTTAGGGGCGTTGGGGTATGATTCGCTTTCCTGCGGGGTAACTGGCGAGCTTCCTCGGGCTGCGCCCTGTGGGATCTCGCCTATTTCCTTCTCCCGCGGGAGTCTCACCCTTCCCCAACGCCCCTTGCTATAGTAGGTTCTCGAAATCTTGCTCGTTTGAATCTGCCAATTGATCTAAGAAAAACTAGTTGTGATACAGAATGAACAACAACATTCAAGCCACCTACCATAAAAGATCGTTTCGAGCTTCTCCTTAACGTATGGGGGATGGGAAAACGGCGAGACTCCTGTGGGATGAACATGTTAGATGAGACCCCGGAAGACGAAGTCTGAGGAGGCTCAGCACATGCCCACGGAAAGCGAGGCGTTTTTCCCATTCACCATCATTTAGAAAAAAGTCTCGAAACGAACCCTTCAGGAATAGTCGGATGAGATTCTTTTATAGTTGAACGAGTTTTTCTAAATCAGTCATGTTTACTTCGAACAATCGCAGCAATCTTCGGGAAGCTTTCGTTAAATATCGGTCTTTATGCCAGATAATCACAGCTTTCGCTTCAATATCAGCATTTCTAAACTCATAGCTCTCAATATCGGAAAAAGAAAACGCTTCCAAAGTAGAGCGTGGAACAATGGTTGCTCCTACTCGATTAGCCACGAGTGATAACAGCATCGTAGCATCTGGGCATTCACAGATAACATGAGGGTCAAATCCGTGCTTTCTGCATTCGTCTACAATCAATTCAAATTGTCCCATTCCGCTGATTCGATGTAAGAGCATTAGCGGTATCCCTTTTAAGTCCTCGACTTCCACTTCTTTAGCATCTGCAGGAAACAGGCCCCAGGATTTTGGTGTTACTAGTACATAAGGTTCGGAAGGGAGAGGGAGCATTTCAAATTCATCCCGTTCGATCGGAAGACGGACAATAGCCATTTCAATTTCTCGTCTTCGAATGCATTCGGCTAGAAAGTAAGTATCCCCTTCTCTAAGCTGATAGGTTAGGTTTGGGTATTGCTGTCTCAACTGATTCAGGGGGCCTGTTAAAGACGAAAAGCATGATTTATTGGAACCTATGTGAAGTGTACCTGTAATCCCCTCGTTCGTTTCTTTAACTTCTACAATCGTTTCTTCTAAATCGTTAAGAATTTGTCCTGCTTTTTGATAAAGCACTTCTCCTGCACTCGTCAATTCAAGCTTACGGCCATGGCGATCGAATAACTTCAATTCGAGCTCTTCTTCCATCAATTTGATTTGCTGGCTGAGAGGGGGCTGAGCCATATGGAGTTTTTTGGCTGCTTTCGTTACTTGTCCTTCTTCAGCAACTGTACGAAAATAGCGCAATTGCTTAATATCCATGTCTTCCCTCCATTTTTATGTATATGAAAATCATATGCTAAATAGATTTTATAGATATTTTTAATATAGATTAGGCTGTGTGATAATTTGAATATACAAACTTTAGCGAATATTTGCAAATTTAGTCCGAGTGTACGAATTATTTTTTTGGACAAAAAAGAAAGCGCTATCATAAGGAGGATAACCATGAGTGAACTTACTTTATCTGATATCAACAATGCGGGAAAACGAGTGATCAAAGAAGTAAACGATATTCAACTTTACATTGATGGAGCTTTTGTAGATGCGGAAAGTCAGGAGAAGTTTGATAATTACAATCCTTTCACAAATGAAAAGATCAATAAGGTTGCTTCAGGCGGTCAAGCAGATATAGAAAAAGCGGTGAAAGCGGCTAGAAAAGCTTTTAAAGGAGAATGGGGAAACCTCTCCCAAAATGAACGTTTAAGCTACATTTATAAAATTGCAGACTTGATTGATGAACATATTGATGAAATTGCTCCGCTTGAATCCTACGATACAGGACTGCCGATCAGCCAGACAAAGAAAATGGTCGCGCGTGCTGCACACAATTTCCGGTTTTACGCGGAGATGGTGAAGAGTCGGCTAGTCGGAGATGCGTACCAGGTGGATGATGAGTTTCTCAACTACACGATTCATAAGCCTGTAGGAGTAGCGGGTTTAATTACTCCTTGGAACGCACCGTTTATGCTTGAGACATGGAAAATTGCGCCCGCGCTGGCTACAGGAAACACAGTGATCTTGAAACCGGCTGAGTGGTCTCCGCTGACGGCGAATCGATTAGCTGAAATCATTGATAAAGCTGGCCTTCCTGACGGTGTCTTCAACGTTGTCCATGGTTACGGAGAAACAGCTGGTGCTTCCTTGGTCGCTCATGGAGATGTAGAGCTGATTTCCTTCACAGGGGAAACGAAGACAGGATCTGAAATCATGAAAAATGGCGCTGATTCATTGAAGCGATTCTCGATGGAGTTAGGCGGCAAATCTCCGATTATTGTGTTTGAAGATGCTGATTTTGAACGGGCGCTTGATGCTTGCACATGGGGAATCTTCTCTTTTAACGGGGAACGCTGTACAGCTAACTCACGATTGTATGTCCATGAAGATATCTCTGCTGATTTTATCGCTGCGCTTAAAGAACGGGTGCAGAACATCATCGTAGGGGACCCGATGAAAGAAGATACGCAAGTCGGACCGCTGATTCATACGAAGCACTATGAAAGTGTGAAAAGTTATTTGGAGCTGGCGCAGCAAGAAGGATGCCAGGTCATCAGCGGAACGGTTCCAGAAGAGTACAGCCGCGGTAATTTTGTTGCTCCAACTTTACTTCTTAACGCAGATACGTCAATGAGAGTGGTACAGGAAGAGATCTTCGGACCAGTCATCGCTGTTATGACCTTTAAAGATGAAGCGGAAGTCATTGAGCATGCAAATAATGTCCGCTACGGATTAGCGGGCTATGTGTGGACAAAAGATTTACAGCGAGGGCACCGTGTTGCGCAGGCGATTGATTCAGGGATGTTGTGGATCAATTCTCAGAATGTCCGTGATCTGCGTACACCGTTCGGAGGGTCCAAGCACAGTGGCATTGGGCGTGAAGGCGGTCATTATGCCTTTGAATTTTATACAGAAGTGCAAATCATCCATGTAGCGCTTGGAGAACATCGCATCCCTCAATTCGGAAAAAAATAATCAAGGAGGAGTTTACTTATGCCAGCAAAAACTGGGGCTCAATATAAAGAGAAGTTAAAGAATGCGAAAAATAATATCTATATTCACGGTGAGCGCGTCGAGGACCCGACTACGCATCCAGCGTTCAAAAATGTAGTTCAATCGATGGCAGATTTATATGACCTTCAATATGAAAAACCTGAGAAGATGCTGTACACCTCTCCTCAGACGGGCGACAAAGTAGGACTGACTTTTTATCGGCCGGAAACGATAGATGATTTAATCAAGCGTAGAGAAGCGATCCAGGAATGGTCACGCCTTTCCGGAGGATTGATGGGACGCTCACCTGACTATTTGAATGCAGAAGTTATGGCCATGGGTGTAGCCAACGACTTGTTTGGTGAAGAGGACCCGATGTTTGCGGAGAATGCAAAAAATTATTATGACTATGCCAGGGAGAATGACATCAGCTTGACTCACACGTTAATTCACCCACAAGTAAACCGTCAAAAAGCGCAGCACGAGCAAAAGGATGCGAATGTAGCGCTTCACCTCGTTGAAAAGCGCTCAGACGGAATCATTGTTGATGGTGCACGCTTACTTGCCACTCAGGGCGGAATTACGGATGAGATTCTTGTCTTCCCATCTACGGTTAAAAAAGCTGGCGAGCTCGATGATCCGTACTCTCTTGCGTTTGTGGTACCCAACAATACTCCAGGGCTCAAGTTCATCAGCCGTGAATCCTTTGATTATGGTAAGAACCAGTGGGATCACCCATTAAGCAGTCGTTTTGAAGAAGGCGATGCGATTGTTTATTTTGACAACGTATTTGTCCCCTGGGATAAGGTCTTTGTTTGTGGAAATTCATCCATTTGCAACCGTACATTTACCGAAACGAACGCTGTTGTGCACATGTCCCACCAGGTCGTAGCGAAAAACGTGGTCAAAACTGAATTTCTGCTTGGAGTTGTGCTGAATCTGATGGAATCAATCGGAATCGACAAGTTCCAGCACGTTCAGGACAAAGGAACGGAGATTATGCTAGTGCTTGAAACGATGAAGTCCCACCTCTTCAAAGCCGAGCACAATGCCAAGCTTGATAAATGGGGAACGATGACCCCTGACTTTGAAGCCTTGAATGCGGCTAGAAACTGGTATCCGAGAATGTATCCACGTCTCGTCGAAATCCTTCGTATTCTAGGAGCTTCCGGACTGATGGGTATTCCAACAGAAGAGGATTTCCATCACGAAGAAATTGGTCCGCTCGTCAATCGTGCGCTGCAGTCTAAGAATCTTGAAGGCTATGAACGTGTGAAACTGTTCCGTCTCGCTTGGGATCTGACGATGAGCGCCTTTGGCAGCAGACAGACTCACTATGAATATTACTTCTTTGGTGACCCAGTGAAAATGGGGATGACTTACTTTGAACAGTTTAACAAAGAGCCTTATAAAGATTACGTACAAGATTTCTTGAAGAAAGTAAAAACTTCCAAACCAAACTATACGAACGTATAAGGAGTGAAAATGATGGATTTTGATATCATTCGTGCTGGTCGCGCCGTTTTACATGTCACAGACTTAGAGAGATCAAGAGCTTTTTATGAAGCTCTTGGTTTCATTGAAACAGCCTCAGATGATGAGCAGATTTTTTTCCGAGGTCTTGAAGAGCATAATCACCATAGCCTTGTGCTGAAGAAAAGAGAAAATCCAGCTGTAGAAATAATCAGTTACAAAGTAAGATCAGAAAAGGATTTGGATCTTCTAGCTGCCTTTTATGACGAGCAAGGGACGAAAGTGAAATGGATGGAAGCGGGCTCACAGGAAGCTGTCGGGCGTGCGTTGAGAATTCAAGATGTTTCCGGATTGCCTGTGGAGTACTATGCGGAAATGGATCAAGCTGAACGAATGATCCAAAAATATCACTACCATAAAGGGGCTAAAGTGCAGCGAATCGATCATTTCAACTGCATGGTTCCGGATGTGGAGAAAGCATATGACCACTACATCAATCAATTAGGCTTCGCCTGCTCTGAATATACAGAAGGGGAAGAAAAGAAAATATGGGCGGCCTGGCTGCACCGAAAGCCAAGTGTTCATGATGTAGCTTACATGAATGGGCTTGGACCGAGGCTACACCATATCGGTTTCTGGTTGAAGGATCCAATGAATCTGATTGACGGCTGCGATGTGCTTGCATCGATGGGATATGGGCCTGCAATCGAACGCGGTCCTGGACGTCACGGTTTATCAAATGCTTTGTTTCTTTACTTAAGGGATCCAGACGGCCACCGTATTGAACTTTATAATGGAGACTATTTGACAAGTGACCCTGACTTCAAACCGGTTCGCTGGGATTTGGATGACCCGATGCGTCAGACGTTCTGGGGACATAAAGCTCCTGACAGCTGGTTTGATGAAGCATCCGAAGTGGTGGATGTGCATTCGAACGAAATCGTAAAAGTTACGGAGCCTAAGCTTAAAAAACGTAAGCCTACTTTTGTAACTTGATCAACCAGTTTTCGAGAATAATTAACTAAATGAGGTGGTCATAGTGGACGATCGTATGTTTCGAACAGCCATGGGTAAGTTTGCTACAGGAGTGACAGTAATTGCGTCAGAAGTAGAGGGGCAGGTGCACGGGATGACGGCCAATGCCTTTATGTCGGTCTCTCTTGACCCCAAACTCATCCTTATTTCCATCGATAAAAAAGCAAGAATGAATGAAGTGGTTAAACAATCAAATCAATTCACCGTTAATATTCTTTCTGGTGATCAAAAGGAAATGTCAATGATTTTCGCTGGGCAAATCAAAGAGAATAAAAATATAGAATTTGATACCTTTGAAGGCCTTCCGGTAATTGAAAACTCTCTTGTCAGTTTGGCCTGTAACGTCTATCAAGCCCATGAGGCTGGAGATCACACCCTGTATATCGGTGAAGTCATCAATTTGAATGTTCAAGATGGAGAACCGCTTGCATTTTATGAGGGGAAATATATGCAAATGACTTGATAAGGGAGGAGGGCAAGGATGATCACCATCCCGATTAAACACCACATTACAAACCACATTCAAGAAAACAGTCAGCCATGTGTCATGGCTTTAGGATTTTTTGACGGTGTCCACTTGGGACACCAGAAGATAATTCAAACAGCGAAGAAATTAGCAAAAGATAAAGGATTAAAACTTGCGGTTATGACCTTTGCCCAGCATCCCTCTTCTGTCATTCCGAAAGGTCCGACGATCACTAATTTTATAACACCGCTTTCTGAAAAAGCGGAGGTATTTGAACAATTTGGCGTCGATTTCCTTTATGTCGTTGATTTTACAAAAGAAGTGGCAAAAGTTCCTCATCAGCAGTTTGTCGATCAATATTTATGCGGACTCAACAGTAAGCACGTCGTTGCAGGGTTCGATTATAAATATGGATTCAAAGGCCAAGGAGATATGAAGCAGCTGCCTATAGACAGTAAGGGCAGATTCGAAGTCACGACCGTCTCAAAATTTGAGAAACATGAGCAAAAAGTAAGCTCGACTCTGTTGAGATCGCTGATCTCTACAGGAAGAGTTGAAGAAATTCCACAATACCTCGGAAGAAGCTATGAAATGACTGGCGATATTGAAGGCAAAGGGAGAACGTGTAAGTTTTCTTTTGATCCGACCTACTATATACCTTCTCCTGGCCAATATGAAGTGACCATTATAAATAGGATGGTTCAAGCAAAAGGGATATGTGAGGTTAAATCAATTCACAGGCCGGGACAGCTTACCATCACTTTTTTTGATGAGGTCCTGTTTGAAGACCTTAAGGATGCTAGATTGCAATGGAATAATTTCATGGCTGATTTTGAAATGGACGCTCTGCATGCACAAGGGGATTTACGAGAATTAGAAATGAGTTTGTAAATAGCGAGAAGGAGGAGATAGGATGAGAGATTATCGAGAGATTAAATCAAGATTAAGAGGTTCGGTCACACCTGTCATTACGCCATTTAAAGCGAATGATGACATCGACTTTGCTACCCTTTCGGAGTTAATCGAATTTCAGTTGGAAAATGGCACTCACGCGATTTCGGTTACGGGTACATCAGGAGAACCAAGCTCTTTGACAGAAGAAGAACGAGTGCAGGTCATGAAAACTGCGCATAAGACGATTAATGGTAGAGTTCCTTTTGTACCTGGCACAGGATCTACGAATCACGATGAAACGATGCGCTTGACGAAAAAAGCAGAAGAAATCGGAGCGGATGCAGCGTTAGTGATTGTCCCTTACTACAACAAGCCAAACCAGCAAGCATTATATAAGCATTTCAAAACGGTAGCGGACTCGGTAGATATTCCGATCATTGTGTACAACATACCGGGACGCACTGCGCAGAATCTCCATGTGGATACATTAGCTCAGCTGAGCAAAGACTGCCCGAACATTATCGGTGTTAAAGAATCGAATAAAGACTTTGAACATGTGAACCGTGTGCTTTTGAAATGCGGCCGTGATTTCCTATTATTCTCCGGCATCGAATTGCTTTGCTATCCAATGCTTGCGATTGGCGGGGTTGGGTCTGTCAGCGCAACGGCAAATGTCCTGCCAGGAAAAGTAGCGCAAATGCATGATGCCTGGTTCGATGGCGATGTAGCTACAGCTCAAAAGCTTCATTATGAATTGATGGAGCTGAACGATGTCCTGTTCAAAGATACGAACCCTGCACCAGTGAAAGCTGCGCTTGGGATGATGGGTAAAATTGAACCGCATCTAAGGCTGCCAATGGACCTTCCATCTGAAGAACTGCAAAATGAAATTCGTGAAACTTTAAACAAATATGGAATTAACCTTCAATATGCTTAAAGGTAATATTAACCACCTCAGGTCATCCAGATTCTGGATGACCTGAG
>NZ_JRNX01000640.1 GCF_000786645.1 Halobacillus sp. BBL2006 | reverse complement strand
ATTCAGAAAGGGGACGTCGACCTTTCATTCACCGGGGATCAGATATTGATTAAAGGGACCGTTCCTTCTTTACGGGACCGGCTCAAGCTGGTGCGGTCCGACCGCCAAGTTGGAGAATTTGAGAGGTCTATTGAACTTCCAGAGCCTCCTGATCAATCGAACATCCAGGCCAAATTCAATAATGGGTTACTTGAAGTGAAGGTCGGACGTTCGCGATCGAACTATACACCTATTCAAATTAAATGAGGGACCGCCTGCCTTAAAGGAAGGGGTACCTCATTTTACCTCATTGTCTGAGAAGTCCGCATCTACGACACCTTGAATTGGGTGATGGGTGATAACACGGTCGCCATTTTGTTCGCCAAAACCTTGTTGTCTTTTGCAAGTGACATATCGATTGGTTTTGTAATTTTGTCCAAACGATACAGAGCTTTGTTTTTCAACCGTATTGATTTTCATGTGTGGCAAGTTAATCTCGGTCGGCAGGAATTTCATTAAGCAGCCTCCTTTTATTCATAATCTTCCTTAGAAGCAATAAACTTTTACTAGGACAACCATTTAACCGCCCGGAATGCGTGCAAAGCGAGGGGGTAACCATGCACTTCCTTAAGATATTCAAGTCTTATTATAAAAAGAATGAGGAAATCGAATTATTGAAGCAAAAAGTCGCAAGCATGCATGAGGAATTGAAAAGTTTGCAAAAGCAAGAGACCATCAATAATCCTAGACCCATCTATATTGTTGAAAAGTTGAATGTAGAACGTGTACGTTTTGATAAATTTGAATTACATAATAATTTCGGTGCTTTAGGCATAAAGGAAATGAAAGGACGGCTCAATATCGGGGCCAACTACGGTCATCACCTCCCGAATGACGCGGAGGAGCTGCTAGCGAAAAAGGATCTTGAATTGGATGAGGCAAGGGCAATGAAGAACCGGGGAATTGAAGAAGCAGAAAACCATCCTAAAGTAAATATTAAGCCAAAGTCTTAGTGTTCATCTTCCGATCGCCTTTTTATTAAGGTGATTTTTTTATTTCAGATTTTATTGACAATATGATGACCTTCTACATATAATTAGTATCATTCTAAAAAAGTTTCGTTAAGGAAACATTTTAACGTTAGGTAAAGTGCTGATGTGGAGGTTAAAACGTTGAATGTTGAACAGAGTACACAGGCAAGTGTGAACCGTAATCAATCGCTCCAAACAAATGCCCAATCCTCTTTAAAGGGAGAAGCAAAAGGAGTAAGAAGGTTTTTACCCTTTTTAGGCCCAGCATTTATTGCGGCGGTCGCCTATATCGATCCTGGGAATTATGCGACTAACATCGCTGCAGGCTCGAAGTATGGCTACACTTTGTTGTGGGTCATTTTGGCTTCAAATCTTATGGCAGTATTAATCCAGATGATGTCTGCAAAATTAGGGATAGCGACAGGGAAAAATCTCCCGGAAGTGTGTCGTGACCGTTTTTCTA
>NZ_JRNX01000639.1 GCF_000786645.1 Halobacillus sp. BBL2006 | reverse complement strand
GGCGGGTATATTGAAAAGCCGCTATGAGAATGGGAAATACCGCTTCCAAACACCGGAATCCAAACGTAAGAAAACGTTCGCTGCTGAAGAGCATGTTAAAGTATATGAATCTTTAGAAGCATCTAGCCTCAATTGGACGATCATTTGCCCTACGTACCTTCCTAAAGGTGAAGAACAAGGAAGTATCCGATATGAAATCGATTTTCTCCCTGAGGGAGGAAAAAAAATAACGGTAGATGATACTGCACGATTCGCTTTTCAAAATCTTAAAGATTCTAGTTTCCCGAAAAAAAGAGTTGGAATCTGTTATTAAAAACCCCCCTTCAACCTGGAAGTTGAAGGGGGATCGTTTAATCACCTGCTGGCTGGAAACCGAAGAACTCTTCGAGAGTCGACGATTGACTGTGTATTTCTGTTGCGATGTCTTTTCCTACATATCTCAAATGCCAAGGCTCATACGTATAGCCTGTGATATCATCCTTGCCTTTTGGATAGCGGATAACAAAACCATATTCATGAGCATGATTGGCCAGCCATTCACCTTCCTCCGTCTGGCGGAAGGATTGATCAAGCTGGAAGGACATTTTTGCTGACGTCACATCCATCGCGAGCCCTGTTTGGTGCTCGCTTGTACCTGGTTTAGCGGAAAAGGTATTCGCCTTCTCCTCTCCATACTCTGCTACATAGCCTTCATAAATCTTTTTTTGACGCTCATAAGAACGATAACCGGAGGCGGCTACGATCTCTATTCCCTCTTTTTTAGCACTAGCGAACATTTCCTCTAGCATTTTGGCCGCTTCTTCACGTAATTGCTTTTTGGGTAAATCCTCATCGAAATAGAACGGCACTTCAGGAATCGTCAGATCAGGCGGTATGTAGCCATCTGGAAGTTTTCTTTGCTTATTTACAACCACTTGTGCGCTTTTCGGATCGTTAACTACAATCAGTCCGTCTTTTCCTTTTTGTTCCTTATTAGTTTCACTTTGTTGTTTTTCAGTTTCAGAGTCGTCTGATTGCTTTTCTTCTGAGTTCAATGCTGGTTCAGCTTTCTCTTCTACCTCTTTTTTACTTGAAGAGGAAGACGCAGATACATTCGGTTCTTCTTGATTTGTCCATTGATCAAAAGAACAAGCACTTAAACTCAAACTTAATGCCGCAATCAGTAACATGTGCTTTTTCATTTTATTACCTTCCTAGTCTTTGATGTTAATTCAACTATAACATTTATAGGAAGAACCTGTATATGAGATTAGGGACTTAATTCACCGTTAATCATTAGTTTTGTCTATCTATTGTAATCTATCTATTGTAACAAAAAAAAGCCACTGAGCAATCAGTGGCTTTACCTTATTAGTTACTCCCAAATATAGGGTTGATACTGTAAACTTAAACGCTCAAATGCTTCACGGTCGCCGTTATCAATCGCCATATTAATTTCTTTATCGAGACGATCTTTGTTGAACTGAAAACTTAAGTGATCCATAAACAGGCGTGAAGCTAATTGAATACCAAAGGACAATTCTCTTTTTGCGGTAATCTCTCTACCTTTATATTCGGGGTCGCGGCGGATAACATAGACCATCTTTTGCTTTCTCATGAGAATACCCCCTTCATGCTTTTTTCCATTATGCAGGATTTTAATGTATTTCGCAATAAGTTTTCTGAATATTTAGTTATATAATTCCCACTTTTCTATTTTTTAAACCTCTTAACCCTATATTCATAGGGGTTTGAGAGGTTTAAAAAATAGAAAAATTTACAATTAAAAAATTCTCCTCAGTTGAGAGGAGAATTTTTCATAAAGATTCCTTAATTAGCCAACAAATTTTGCAGCTATATCTATTGTTCGGTTTACTTGATGTTTTACAGCACCTTTTGCTGCTTCTTCGTCTTCCTTAATGTTTGCTTCGCCATCTACACTTACGCTAGTTCCATATGGGTTTCCTCCAGCAGCAAATAAGGATTCATCCGTGTACCCAGGAGCCGCGATCACAGCACCCCAGTGGAACATCGTTGTATAAAGGTTAAGTAAAGTAGCTTCTTGACCACCGTGAGGGTTTTGAGCAGAAGTCATGGCACTGACGACTTTATTGATCAGCTTGCCTTGGAACCATAAGCCGCCTGTCATATCAAGGAACTGTTTTAATTGGGCTGGAACATTCCCAAATCTAGTTGGCGCACTGAAGATGATAGCATCTGCCCAGTCTAGGTCGTCTACTTTTGCTTCAGGAACAACGTCTTTGGTCGCCAAGAAATGCTCTTTCCAAGCAGGATTCTGTTCCATGGCTTCCATTGGTGCTGTTTCAGGGACACGTACAAGTTTCACTTCAGCGCCTGCAGCTTCTGCTGCTTCCTGTGCCCATTGAGCCATTTTGTAGTTTGTTCCAGTGGAACTGTAATAAACGATTGCCAATTTCACATTTGCCATGTAAATCTCTCCTTCTTTCAAATACTTCCTCAGTATTGTTACCGAAGATAAAGTTTAGGATTCACAAAAAGTATATACCCCTCTCAAATAAAACTCAAACTAAAGATTCTTTAATTCGAGATATTTTATGAAACCTTTATATTCCATTCAGATTATTGAATAAGGGCAAAGATTCTTGCCGCATGCAAGCTATCTGTACAGGGAAAGCTTTGTTTCTCTAGACTCAATAGGATATACTCTGATAAGCTATATCAAGCTTTTACAAGAAAACCCGGAGGTCCGTCACATGAGTGAATATGAAAATTTAAAAATGGGTGAAAAGGGAGCTTGGGTGAGCATCGTCGCCTATTTGGTATTGGCTGCTACAAAGTTAGTGATTGCTTACTTCGGACAATCGGAAGCTTTACGTGCTGACGGATTGAACAATACCACCGATGTCATCGCCTCAGTTGCTGTTCTAGTAGGATTGAAAATATCCAGAAAGCCCCCTGATGAAGATCATCATTATGGTCACTTCCGAGCAGAAACGATCGCTTCCCTTATTGCGGCATTCATCATGATGACCGTTGGGATCGAAGTTATCATAGGTACTATTCAAGACATTATCAATCAACGCGCCAACGAACCTTCCTTGCTTACGGCGTGGACAGCTATCACTGCCGCGATCATCATGTTCGCTGTCTATCGTTACAATTTGAAATTATCCAAGAAAGTAAATAGTAACGCTTTATATGCCGCTGCCCAGGATAACCGTTCGGATGCTTTAGTCAGTATCGGGGCCGCCATCGGAATATTCGGTGCTCAATTCGGAGTATTCTGGTTGGATCCTTTAGCTGGTTTGATCGTTGGGTTGATCATCTGTAAGACTGCGTGGGATATCTTTAAAGATGCGACACACAGTTTGACAGATGGTTTTGATGAAGAAGAGATTGAAAGTATCCGAGAAACCATATCGACGCACTCGGATGTATGGGCGGTTATCGATGTCAAAGGACGATTACAAGGGAACCAAACGTTAGTGGAAGCAACCATCCATGTAAACCCTGATATTACCATTCAACAAGGGCACGACATTACTGATGAAGTTGAAGAGCTTCTTGAACAAGAGCATGGAATTCGTTATGCTCACATTCACATTGAACCTTATGGTAGTGAGAGGTAACAAAAACACCAATGGCTAGAAGTCTAATTCTTTGTGCCATTGGTGCTTTTTCATTTGGAAAAATTGTGAAGCAACTGATCAATGTTTTTCCAACCGTATGCGGTTTCTTCATAAGTCCCTTGTCCGATGGTTACCTTTTCGGCTTCCACAGGATGGGCGCCCATTTTTGTATAAAATTGACTCGAGGGATTTTTGGTGAGGACCCATACAAGAAGTGACTCGTAGCCAGCTTCTTTCATAGCCGTAGCAAAAGATTCAAGGAGTTTTCTTCCATAACCTTTTCCCTGATAGGCATCAAGTAAGTAAATGGCATAGACTTCCCCATCATAGTCGTAGCTTTTTGTCCGCTCTTTACCGCCTGAAACAAAACCGACTACTTCCCCATGATCATTCTCTATAACCAGTGCGATTTGCCCGTTGACAGGCTTTCTAAGGACCGTTTCCCAGAGAGCCATCCGATTTTCCAGAGTGATATTCCCCAAATCTCTCTCATCAATTAAGTCTTGGTATGTAGATTTCCAACTGCTCAGATGAATATTTGCAATTGTTTCTGCATCCTCAAAGCGTGCTTCTCTGACTTCAGGCATAGCTCTTCTTCCCTTCTGTAACATCTTCAATATTTATTTTAACAGAAAAGATGGCACCCCGCTCGTGGTACCATCTTTTTCTTTTAGCATTGAAAACTTGAAATCAGCCTTGTATCTAAGCCAGTATATACCCACGTTCTTCTTCTGCGCTGCCAGCGATAACCAGCCACTGAAGTACGACCTATAAACGTAGGATAGAACCAGAACGACCGTCCATTCTCTAGTCTCACCCACGTATATCGGTACAAACATCCATAGAATGATCCCGGATCAACTGCGAATACAGTCGCACCTTGTGCTTGAGGCGGAGTAGACGGAGGCGGAGGCAATTGACCTCCTTGCTGCCCACCAAAAGGCGGTGGGCCTAGCGGCGGCTGACCTGGCCCTCCTGGTCCTGGCCCCTGACCCGGACCGCCTCCATAAAAGCCACCAGGCCCTAGGCTTGGACCTCCACCGTAAAAGCCACCTACCCCTTGACCTGGACCGCTTCCGAAACCACCTCCTGGTCCTTGACCAGGTCCACCTATGAACTGGCCGAACGGTAAACCTTGTTGTCGATGCATAACGATCAATTCCTTTCTCGGAAGTATCCCTATACGATATGCATCTAATGGGCAGCTGTGATAACTAACTCCTTTTGTGTGATGTCATCAGTATTGTTATTACATATCTAACGAGTAAACGTATTCAGCAAAACGTGCAGGATTGTGGAAGATTCGATTTCGAG
>NZ_JRNX01000066.1 GCF_000786645.1 Halobacillus sp. BBL2006 | reverse complement strand
GGCTTGCGGATGGGCCTGATGAAGTCCATCGGAGACAAATCGCTAAGCTGGAGTTATCAAAGTACAAGGAGTGATTCGATGCATGTGAATCAATTATTTAATTTAACCGGGAAAACAGCCATTGTCACAGGCGGAGGACGTGGTCTTGGCGAGCAGATTGCCGAAGGGCTGGCTGAAGCAGGTGCTAATGTCATTCTATGTTCGCGAAAAGTAGAAGCTTGTCAGGAAACTGCCGCCCGTCTGGAAAATGAACAAGGCATCAAAACCCTCGCTCTTAGCTGTGATGTAACGAACCCAGAAGATATACAAGAGGTGGTCAAACAGACTCTTGATCGATTCGGTACCATTGATGTTCTAGTCAATAACAGTGGAGCGACCTGGGGTGCCCCTACGCTAGAGATGCCGTTGGAAGCTTTCCAGAAAGTCATGAATGTGAACGTGACGGGGACATTCTTAATGTCACAACGAGTTGGAGAAGTGATGGTAAAACAAAAGTCAGGAAAAATCATTAACATCGCTTCTGTCGCTGGACTCGGCGGCGCAGATTCTCGCTTTATGGATACGATTGGTTATAACGCAAGCAAGGGTGCAGTAATCACCTTCACAAAGGATCTAGCGGTCAAGTTAGGACCAGAGAACATTCAGGTGAACGCGCTTGCTCCTGGGTTCTTTCCTACGAAGATGTCAAAAGTTGTGTTGGAGGAAGGCGGCGATTTCATTCTTGATCGCACTCCTTTACGACGCTTCGGAACAAATGAGGATTTGAAAGGAGCGGCCCTTTTTCTAGCGTCTGGTGCTTCGAATTACGTAACTGGAGATGTGCTGGTCGTAGATGGAGGAATGCATGCCAATTGCTAACGTTTATAAGTAATTTTCACCTTGAGGGGGAGAACGATGACAGTTAAAAAAATAACCATAATAGGAGCGGGATCCATGGGGCACCAGATTGCTATGCTCGGAGCACTCGCTGGATATGAGACCTATCTTCAGGATATCAGTCAAGAGTCGTTAGAACAGGCGGAAGAGAAGCTAAAAGCTCTAATGGAAAAGTGGGTGAGCAAAGATAAAATTTCGGAAGAAGAACGTGAGCAGGCTTTTGAAAACCTCAAGTTCACGACGGTTTTGAAAGAAGCTGCCCAAGAAGCAGATTTAGTGATTGAAGCCGTAGTAGAGAAGCTGGAAGTCAAAAGAGAAGTGTTTTCAAAGCTTGATCAGCTGACCCCTTCTCATGCCGTGCTAGCTACAAATTCTTCAACGATTGTCAGTTCGTTGATCGCAGATGTGACGACACGTCCTGAGAAAGTTTGCAATATGCATTTTTTCTTTCCGGCTTTAGTGATGGATTGCGTCGAAGTTGTAAAGGGAGAACACACATCAGATGAAACCGTCTCTTTGGCCATGGAAGTCTGTGAACGCATGAATAGAACAGCTGTCCTTTTGCAGAAAGAGATCTCAGGGTTTATTGCCAATCGAATCTTGTTTGCTATCCAGAAGGAGGCTATGAGCCTTTATGAAGGCGGTTATGCCAACTTCGAAGACATTGACAAAATTGCTAGAAAAGCTTTACGTCATCCGATCGGACCATTTGAATTAATGGATTTATCCGGGATTGATGTTGGTTATTATGTGATGCAGCAGCAGTACGCAGAAACGGGAGATCCAGAGGACAAGCCATCCAAAACATTGACGGAAAAAATGGAAGCAGGGGAACTAGGACGTAAGACTGGTAAAGGGTTCTATTCTTATGAAACGAAAGTAAGAAGCTGAAGGGGGAAGCGATATGCATGAGCACGAGGTGACCATCCGTTTTTGCGAAACCGACTTACTCGGTCATGTGAACAACAACAATTTCTTTGTCTATATGGAAGATTCAAGGATTCACTTTTTCGATGCCCTTGGTCTAGTAATGGAAGATTGGAATTTCATTCTAGCATCGATTACTTGTGACTTTATTAAACAAGTCTATTTCAAGCAAACGTTAATCATTAAAAGCAGCGTGACGAAAATCGGTAACTCCAGCTTTCATCTGGAACAAAATATGGTTGAAAAAGATTCAGGAGAACTTGTAGCTAGAGGCTCATCTGTGATCGTCCATTTCGACTTCGAGAAGCAGAAGAGCTCACCTCTGTCAGAAGATATGAAGAATAAACTAGAGTCTTATCAATTAGCTGCGAACTAGGAGGTTACCGTATGGTACGAACTGAAGATACAAGGCCAGTGAGACCAGGAGAGGAATTGGATGAAAAAAGGGTAGAACGATTTTTGAGGGAACACTTGGACGTTCCGGATGGAGAGCTTTATATTCGTCAGTTCGGTGCTGGCCACTCGAATTTGACATATGAATTGTCTATCGGTGATTGGAATGCTGTGCTTCGCCGGCCGCCTATGGGTCCAGTTGCTCCAAAGGCTCATGATATGGAACGAGAGTTCAAAGTAATCGAAGCTCTTCATCCTGTCTTTCCGTTAGCCCCGAAACCGTATGCTTTTGACTCAGGTGAGGTCCTGGGGCGTCCTTTTTTTGTCATGGAACGGAGAGAGGGATTAGTCTATGACACTTCGTTTCCGGATGAAGTGGAGGAATCAGAAGAACTTAATCGCGAAATTTCAGAGACGATGGTCGATCGATTGGCTGAACTTCATGCAGTCGATTATACAAAAACTCCTCTGGTTGACATGGTCAAACCTGATGGGTTTATGGAACGGCAGATTCATGGATGGATTAAAAGATTTGATAAATCAAGGACTGATGACGTCGTTTCAGGAGAGCGTCTGAAAAGGTGGCTCGTGGATCACATTCCCTCATCTAATGAGCATGCAGTCATTCACTATGATTACAAATTAAATAACAGCATGTTCAGCAAAACGAATCCTTCAGAAATGATTGGATTATTTGATTGGGAAATGACGACAGTGGGAGACCCGCTCGCTGACTTGGGGGCGGCACTGAGTTATTGGATCGAAAACGATGATCCTGAAATGCTTAAAACCGGATTAGGTAAGGTTCCTATAACGATGAGGAGTGGATTTTATACAAGAGATGAATTCATTCAAAGATACGCAGAAAAAAGTGGACTTGATCTGAGTCAAATCCATGTATATCAAACGTTTGCCTATTATAAACTTGCAGGTATTATTCAACAGATTTACTTCCGGTATAAAAAAGGGCAAACGAATGACCCTCGATTTGCAAGCATGAATGTATTTGTGAATAACTTGATCAGCTATGCAGAAGAAACGGCTGGACTCTAAATGGGACGTATCCATGTTGTTTTCAAAAAGGAAGATATTGACCCTGTACAAATGAAAGGAAAAACAGCTGTCGTATTTGATGTGTTATTTGCAACTACGACAATTACGGCTGCACTGGCAGACAATGCTCTTTCTGTCATTCCTGTTTACGATCATTTGCATGCAAAAGAAAAAGCAAAATCGATGAAGGAACCATATTTGCTTGCCGGAGAAGATCAAGGACGAAGGATCGATGGATTTCATCATCCTTTGCGGACTTATCTTCAGCCTCACATAGAGAATAAGCATCTGATTCTTTCTACTACCAATGGCACGGTTGCATTGCAAAGGTCGAGTCAGGCTGATTATTTGTATGCTGCTTCTCTTTTGAATAATCCTGCTATGGCGGCTTATTTATACGAGAGGCATTTCGAGAAAACGATTTTGCTGGTTTGCTCTGGTTCAAGTGGACGATACACGATGGAAGACTTCTATGGGGTGGGCAGTCTCGTTCATCATTTAATGAGTTTTGCAGATTGGGAATTATCAGATGCTGCTAAAACAGCGTGGTATTTTTATCAGGGGAATGCTTCAACTCCTGTCGATTTGCTTGCTAACTCAAGGATTGGAAGCTTGTTGTTGAATGCAGGAATGGCTCATGAGGAAATCGAGTTTGCAGCTCGGGAAGGCTTGTTTGAAGCGATTCCTGTTTACGATCGAAAAACAGGTCAAATCAAGGAGGAGAAACATGTATTCAATTAAACACTCAGTAGCAGGCGGAGAGTTTTTGATAGGACCAATCAGTCCGGAATCCGTCTTTACACCAGAAGATCGAAGTGAAGATCATAAGATGTTTGCTTCCACGGCTCGACAATTTATTTCCCGGGAAATTCGTCCAAATCAGCAAAGAATTGAAGGAGGAGATTATCAGTTTGTTGCTGCTCAGATGAAAAAAGCTGGGGACATGGGCTTGTTAGGGCACAGTGTGCCAGAACGTTTCGGAGGTCTAGGTCTTGATAAGATTACTAAAGGAATTGTTGGAGAAGCTTTAGGAAATGCAGGTGGGTATAGTGTGGCACATTCTAATCACACTTGTATTGCCACACTTCCGATTACGTATTTCGGCAATGAGGAGCAGAAGAAAAAATACTTACCTAAGCTTGCTTCGGGCGAATATTTAGGCGCTTACTGCCTGACCGAACCAGAGGCTGGATCTGATGCTTTATCAGCCAAGACCACCGCAACATTGAATCCTGAAGGAACGCATTATGTATTGAATGGGACGAAGCTCTATATTACTAACGCATCATTTGCAGATACCTTTATTGTCTACGCTAAAGTGGACGGGGAACAATTCACTGCTTTTATTGTCGAAAAAGGTTTCGAGGGTTTATCTATCGGTCCAGAAGAAGACAAGATGGGAATCAAAGGTTCATCAACGTGTTCGGTCGTTTTAGAGGACTGCTTAGTTCCTGTTGACAACTTGCTTGGTGAGGTAGGAAGAGGGCATTTAATAGCTCTTAATGTTTTGAATCTTGGTCGATTTAACCTGGGGTTCGCTACGGCTGGAGCTGCAAAGCACAGCCTGAAACTAGCTATTCAGCATACAGCAGAGAGAAAACAGTTTGGAAGAGCGATTGCCGAGTTTCAAGCTACTAAAGAAAAAATTGCTCAAATGAGCGCACGCATTTATGGAGCGGAATCACTCCTGTATCGTACCGCCGGTCACATTGAATCTGTTCTCGGTGATCACTATGAGACGGAGGACAGTAAAGCCGTAGCGAAAGCAATGAATGAACATGCCCTGGAATCTGCAATATGCAAGATTGTCGGATCTGAAACACTTGATCATGTTGTGGATGAAGCCCTGCAGCTTCACGGGGGTGCCGGGTTCATAAAGGAGTATCCAATCGAACAGGCGTATCGCGATTCACGCATTAATCGTATCTTTGAAGGGACAAATGAGATCAACAGACTTTTGATTCCCGGAACATTTTTCAAGAAGATATCCAAAGGGGAAATTGATGGACTCACTACTATTGAAAAAGCTGAACACTCTTTGAAAAACAGCTTATTCAAAAAGGTGAGCGGGCCATTGGAAAAATTACAGGAAGCGATTGCACTTTTTAAAGATCTTTTCTTAGTATCTGCAGGTGTTGCTTACCGTGTACATGGAGAGTCCATCCAACAGGAACAAGAGGTTTTAATGAAATTAGCGAATATTGCTATTGCTATTTATGAAAGTGAGTCCGTTGTTTTGCGAACGATGAAAGCGATTATGACCTCAGACGGGGAGGCTGAACTTAAAACGAGGCTTTCCTATACTGTGATAGAGCGAACGGCTATGGACGTCCAAAAGAACACGAGCTATATCCTCTCTTCTCTTTTGAAAGGTGAAGAAAGAACAAGATCGCTTCGGAACATCGCTGTATTGTTGAGTGAGTATCAATGGGAAGATGGGATTGAACGTAACCGTGCGATTGCGGATGCGATGATTGATGAAAAACAATATATATCCTAAAAGGAGATGGAATGAATGAAATTAGGTAATGATCACTTGAATGTAGAGATGAATGGTCCGATTATGTCTTGCGTTTTGAACCGTCCAGATTCATTGAACGCGTTTTCTGACCAGATGATATTCGGTCTTCAGGAGGCTCTGGAGGAAGCGGCCTTAAACAATGATGTGAAGGTCGTAGTTCTCTCCGGTGCTGGAAGAGCATTTTCTGCAGGTGGGGATGTGAAGAGCATGGGTCAGACTGGAGCTCAGGAGATTTACGATCATCTCGGTGCTCTCAACGAGCTCATCTTGAAGATCAAAGACCTTTCAAAGCCTGTCGTTGCTGTCGTTCATGGCTATGCGGCTGGGGCAGGCTTCAACTTAGCATTAGCTTGTGATCAGATCCTTGCAGGTGAGGATACGCAATTCATCCTCAGTTTCGCTCAGGTTGGACTAGTCTCCGATGGTGGTGGACACTACTTCTTATCAAGACTTCTCGGCCCTTATCGTGCAAAAGAATTGTTGTTCCGTGCTGAGCCGTTGCCGGTAGAAACAGCGGTTGAGTGGGGATTGGTCAACCGAGTTTTCCCTCTGGGTGAGTTAGAGGAAGCGGCGATGAACTATGCCGTTCGTCTGGCTAAGGGACCAGGTCGTGCAATGGGGATGATGAAAAAGCTTGTCGATCAATCGGACAAGTCAGACTTGGCCACGATTCTCGAACAAGAACGGACAGCGCAGACGATGATGGTATCAACAAATGACCATAAAGAGGGTGTACAAGCATTTAAAGAAAAACGCAAGCCTGAATTCACAGGAAAATAAAGAAGGGGAGGATACAATGAAAGCCATACAATTTAAAGAATACGGCGGACCGGACGTGTTAGAAAAAGTGGACGTAGAAACTCCTTCATTAAAAGAAGGAGAAGTGTTGATCAGAGTTACGGCCATAGGCGTCAACTATGCGGACACGGCGCGACGGGAAGGTGCCTATGTCGTTCCTACTCCACTTCCCCTTTATCCCGGGTGCTGAAGTTGCAGGAATTGTAGAGGATACAGGAGATAGCTCCACACGGTTTCAAAAAGGTGATCGTGTCGTCACCTTAATTGGATCCGGCGGCTACGCTGAATATGTAGTAGCAAACGAACGGACATTGATCCCAATTCCTAACGAACTGGAGGATGCGACAGCGGTTTCTTTACCTCTTCAAGGTTTGACAGCCTATCATTTACTTAAGACAATGGGTCGTCTTGAGAAAGGAGAAACGGTTCTCGTTCATGCAGCTGCAGGCGGTGTAGGGTCTTTGGCCGTCCAATTAGCGAAACTATTCGGTGCAGGAAAAGTAATCGCGACAGCAAGTTCTGATGAGAAGCTTGAACTCGCTTTAGAGTTAGGAGCAGATCATGCCATTAATTATACAAAACCTGATTGGCGAGAAGACGTCATGAATGCGACTGAAGGAAAAGGGATAGACATCGCGCTTGAAATGGCAGGAGGAGATATATTCCATGAGACAGTGAAGTGCATGCGTCCGTTTGGGAGGCTTGTTGTCTACGGTGTCGCGAGCGGCAACCCTGCACAAATGTACCCATCTGGTTTGATGAATCGAAATTTATCCGTAATCGGATTTTTCCTTCCTCAGATCATGAAAAAACCCGTCTTATTTGAAAAAAGTTTACAAGAGCTATTGAAGCTTGTGAGAACTGGTGAATTGAAGCTTACCATTGGAGGAGTTTTCGATTTAGATGATGCATCCCAAGTTCATGAGATGCTGCAAGGAAGAAAGACGAAAGGAAAGATGGTTTTAAAACCTTAAATTGAAAGATGCTGGGACCCCTCAGCATCTTTTTTATTGAATCCCGTATTCATGCAGGAGAACTGCTAAAGATGTCGAATCAAAGCAGTCAGTCTTAATTATAGATAAATAGGGTGGGGAAGGTATGTTTACTTATAAGGTCGATGAAGAATTGACATTGAAGATGATTGAATACAGGGATGCGGAAGAGCTTTTTGCACTGTCCGATCAGTCCCGTGAACACCTTGGCACATGGCTGCCATGGATTCACTTTACCGAATCGGTAGAGGATACAAAGAAATTTATTCATGGCTGTCTGCAGCGATACGCGGATAATGATGGTCAGACGATCTGTATCATGTATAAAGGGAAAATAGCTGGTGTGATTGATTTTCACGAAATGAATTGGAATCATAATAAAACAAGTATCGGGTATTGGATGGGTGTCGATTATAAAGGTCTTGGATTGTTGACACGTTCCTGCAAAGTATTGTTTGATCACGCCTTTAAAGACCTTGGATTGAATCGGATTGAAATTAGAGCAGCTGAAGAGAACGTTAAGAGTCGAGCTGTTCCTGAACGGCTGGGCTTCGTGCAAGAAGGGATCATCCGCGATGCGGCTAATATGTATGGGACGTATGTCAATCATGTCGTATATGGAATGGTTAAGAGTGAATGGATGAATCATTCTTAATGATCGGAGGGACAAATCAATGAAGAAACGTATACGCTCCATCGAACAAGTCAATGTTACGAGTCCTGAAAAACAAGAAAGTGAGGATGCCTCTATTGTTCATGAGCATGCTGGGGTCTTTGGAGTTCTTGACGGAGCTACTCCTCTTTCTGGCTTTCAGAATCAAGATGGTCACAATGGGGCATATCTAGCTGCGCAGTTGTTTAAAAATCATTTTCAGAGACTATCTGTAGGAGCTGAATTAGTAAAAGAAGTAACAAAAGCGAACGATAAATTGCGAAGTGAAATGCTCGATCATAAAATCAATATCGATATAGGATACGAGCGCTGGTCGACCTGTGTGGCTGTTGTAAGAATTTCTGAGCAAGAGTTGGAGTTTGCTCAATTAGGCGATTCTATGATCATGGTCGGCTATGTGGATGGAACTTCAAAGCTGTTGACGAGGGATACAGTCGAAGGCATCAGTGAGCGAGCAAAACTTAAGAGAAATAAAGACCGGGAATTAGGGAGGAAGGTTCAAGCAGAGGAGCATTTTGAGGATCCTTTAAATCAATTAAGATTCAATCGTTCCATGGCTAATATTGCGAATGGCTACTCAGTAGCGAATGGGATGAAGAACGTAGAAGAGTACATCCAGGCAGGGAAATTAGCCTTAAGGGATATACAGTACGTATTTATTTTTTCTGATGGACTGTTTCATCCAGAACTGAACCTCGACGAAACGTATCGGCAAGTCCGTGATTTTGGGTTAATGAATTATATTCAAAAAGTAACAGAAGTACAGCAGGATAAGAGTCTTCGAGTGGACGACAGGACTGCGATTTGGATCACTTTTTAGGGTTCTAGAGGGTGAAGGGAGGACATAAACTTTTTAGCATGATAGGAGGTGGGGAGATGGCCTTTTTAAAATTGGATGATGAAATTGAAATGTTTTATGAGGATGAAGGAAAAGGGAAGACGCTTGTATTTATTCACGGGGTATGGATGAGCAGCCGGTTCTTTAAAAAACAAGTCCCTGATCTAAAAGAAAAATACAGAGTGATTACTGTTGATCTCCGCGGTCATGGAGCATCTTCCAAATCAAATACAGGGCATACGGTTGGCCAATATGCTCGAGACCTGCGGACATTAGTCCGTGAATTAGGTTTAGAAGACATCACTTTAGTCGGCTGGTCTATGGGGGCTTTTGTTATTTGGGAGTACCTCCACCAATTTGGCGAAGAAGGTGTTCTTTCGACAGTGATCGTTGATGAGCTGGCTTCTGATTTTAAGTGGCCAGACTTTGAGATCGGTGCTTTTGATCTTGCCGCATTGACTCATATGATGAGAGAACTGCAGCATGATCAAATAAGTTTGCTTCAAGGTTTCTTGCCTTTAATGTTTAAAGAAGAACTTGATGAAGAGAATTTGAATTGGATGCTGGAGGAGACTTTGAAAGTTCCCGCTAGTATTGCGAGTGCGATTCTATTCGATCAATCGGTCATTGATTGTCGCCCTTACCTGGCAGCCATTCAATCACCAACCTTGTTATGTTTTGGCAGGGAAGAAAAGTTGATTCCTGTTGCTGCGGGAGAGCATCTACGACAGTCGATTCCGAACAGTCGCTTAGAGATATTTGAAAACAGCTGTCACTGTCCATTCCTCGAAGAACCTGCTAAATTTAATCAAGTGATAGACACTTTTCTCGAGTCACTTTGCTAGACTTCTAAAAACCTTGTTAAATCTTGATTTTGATTTTTCGTATTCAATTAAAGCTCCCTATTCCGTAAGACTCAGTTTCGAGATAATGGCTGTTTCCGTTGCCTTGGATAGAGAAGGGAGTGCCGGGAAATCACTCGCTTTCCGTGGGCGGGCGCTGTGCCTTCTCGGACTTCGTCCTCCGGGGTCTCACCTGTCCCTTTGTATCCCACAGGA